>JANLRI010000319.1:0-10021 GCA_031361565.1 Betaproteobacteria bacterium
TGGCTGGTGCAATACCCATTGCGCCTCAGAAAGACGATCCTGCCACCTATGAGGCCGCCTTCGCCCATGCTGAACGGGTGCTGCGCGAGGGCGACCTACTTGGAATTTTTCCTGAGGGTAGCATCACTCGTAACGGTGAGGTCGCTGAATTCAAAGGTGGCATTATGAAAGTACTCGAACGAAACCCGGCGCCAGTGATTCCCATGGCCTTGCAAAACCTGTGGGGAAGCTTCTTTTCCAGGGTTGAAGACGGCAAGGCCATGATCAGGCCATTTCGGCGCGGCTTCATGACTCGGGTTGGACTCAACGTCGGCCAAGCAATTCCAGCCAGTCAGGTGAGCGTTATGCTGCTTCAGCAGGAAGTGACGCGCTTATTGGCCGAGAAGGTGTAGATGGCTTTTTGTTCCATAAACTTGGGAACATCGCACTATATTCTGTAAACCCGCATGGCCATCAATTCGCCGCCGGGGCCTTTCAACACTCGAACCATCACCTCTTTCGGGACAAACCCGTCCGGTAGCGGCAAAGTGCCCGAAAGCAACTCAAAGCTCTCAAGCGCCATGGGCATGGGAGTAAGCGTCAGGGCTTCTTCGCGCCCGGAACCACGCCGACCGGTGACTACCAACTGTGCCACCCCGCGGAAAGCTTCACCCGCTTTACTGGCTCGGGTGAAGATGATGTTGTAGGACAACTGACCCGCCGTGGGCGAGAAACTCCCGGCTCGAATCCCAATTGGACCACCACGGGGATCCGGTGGCAATGAGGACAAGAGCTGCGACAGGTTCTTTTGCAACTTGTCGGTGGTTTGCTGAGAGTTCGCAAAATCGCTCAGCGCTTTTTTACTACGCGATTCTGAAAGCGACAACTTGTCAGCCGTTTGCTTGAGTTCTTCGCGCAGTTTGTCGCGCTCATCACCGGTGCTTTGCAAATCACCACGCAGCTTTAGGGTTTCAGGCAAACTCAGGCGTGGCGGCAAATAATTTTCTTGCGCATACCAGAGCCCTCCAGCGCCGCCGGCAATGCCTAAAAGCAACAGGAGCAGCCAGCGAGGCACGCGCCTGGGCTGACGCTGCCTTTGGTAAGGCACGGGCTTGAAGACAGTAGGTTTCGAACGTCCAAACATTATCGATGAGTGCCGATTGAACTATATTAGAACCCGAATCGTAACACCCATAGACGAGCTCCCTACCCTACAGCCAGGCCAACGCTTGCGCGCACAAAGCTCGCTCAAGCCCCGAGAACAGAATTTCGCACATTCGAAACTCGACGGAGCGCTTACAATTTCTCACACGACAAAGACCTATAAGAAGGTATTCACCATGAATTTTCAGAAACTATCAAAATTAAGCTGCACGCTCAGCCTAGGCGTTGCGCTAGGCTTGAGCTCTTCAATGACGTTTGCTCAATCGACGCCTGCTAACTCTAAAACTGAAGTGCTATGGCTCAGCCAAGCCAGCTTTAGAATCAAATCGCCCGGTGGCAAGGTGATCGTGATCGACCCTTGGCTCTCAGGTGGTCCGAAGACTCCCGCACCCTACAAGACCGACCTTGGTGCGCTTGGGAAGGTCGATTTGCTCCTCGTGACCCATGCCCACGTCGACCATATCGGTGATGCACCGGCTATTGCGAAACTCAATAGCACCAAGCTCTATGGCCCGGCCGATATGGTGACGCCCTTGATTACCTTGGGTTTACTCCCTTCGGAGCTCGGGCACCGCTTTAACAAAACAGGTAGTGTCAAGCCCCTGCCGGGCATTAAAGTCACGGCCGTCAAGGCCGAGCATTCGTCATTACTGGTTTGGAAAAACCCAGCCACCGACAAGCAGGAATCGCATCCGGCTGGCGAAGCCATGGGCTATATCGTGGAACTTGAGAACGGCTTCAAGATTTGGCACATGGGCGACACGGGTTTGTTCACCGATATGAAGTTCATCAGCGAGTACTACAAACCGGACTTGGTGTTGATTCCGATTGGTGGCAACTTCACCATGGGACCGGACGATGCCGCTTTTGCGATTCGGGAATGGATCAAGCCGAAAATGGTTTTACCGATGCACTACAACTCGAACCCATTAACACCGGGCACTTTGGCGGAATTCCAGGCGGCCATGAAAGGTAGCAACGTCAAGATCATTGGATTAAGTGAAGGGCAAATGGCGGAGTTCTGAGGCGCCTCAGGGTGAGGTCTCAGGATTTGTGACCACGCTCAAGGTGACCCGCCCTACGCCACGATGCACGATACCAATTTTTTGCGCCGCGGCGTAGCTTAAATCGCCCACCCGGCCTTTGGAAAAAGGTCCGCGATCATTGACTCGAACGATCACGGACTTTTTATTTTTATGATGTGTGACCCGCACGATAGTGCCGAAGGGCAGGGAGGGGTGAGCCATCGTCAAGGCGCTTGGATCAAAGCGCTCCCCATTGGCAGTTTTTCGTCCTGAAAAAGCGCGTCCATAAAAACTCACACTGCCGTGCATCCGCGATCCGGACGCGGTCACTTTTTCGTCGGCGCGCTCAGGGCTCACCGATTTTGGATTCTTTGCCTGTCCTGTCATGGTCGAGCACGAAAGAGCCAAGCTTAATAACAGTCTTATGCACGTAGCGACCATAGCGTAGTCCTTCCGTAGAATGTGGATCCATGAAACTTCAGCGAGCGTCTCTGGCACGTACTCTTTTGTTTGTCACGCCCGCTCTTTGGTCGGCGAACTATATCGTAGGGCGTCTTGCGCCCGGCGTGGTCCCTGGGGATGTGGATATGCGGAGCCTTTGTTTACATCGGCGCACGCTCAACCCCAGCCGTCAATATCTCCCTGCTGTACGCTTGCTCACCGGTCATAATCGCGGCGGCGTCTGCATTTTGGTTTCACGAGCGCCTCAGAGCCCTGCAATGGTTGGGTGCGGCGCTTGCATTATCCGGGATGTTGCTCATCATCGCCAAGGCGGATTGGGCGAGCTTTGTCCACTTAAGTTTCACGGCCGGAGACTGGTGGATTGTGGTGGCGGTGTTGTCATGGACTGCTTACTCTCTGCTTCTAAAAAACCGAAAGACTTGCCTAGGTGTGGTGAGTCGCTCGGCGGTCATCACCCTGGGGGGAATCATCGTGCTCATTCCATTCATCTTATCGGTGCCGTGCTCATTTTGCCCGGCGTGTATCTTGCAAGCCGGAATCAATAAGCAGCGGCGCCTTTGCTCAGATCTTCGGTAAACTAACGACTGGAATCGATTTCATCGCTTTCTACTTAGAAGCCCCATGGGACACGCCGAACCTCAAATTGAACAAGCGCTTCAACCTTATTGGATACCTTTTACTCCGAACAAGGAATTCAAATCCGAGCCGAAAATTTTCGCGCGCGCCGAAGGAATGTATTTCTATACACCAGAAGGTCAAAAGGTCATTGATGCCTCGGCAGGGCTATTTTGTGTAGCGGCAGGGCACTGCCCCCCCTCGCCTATCACCGCAGCAAGGCCCAAGCCCAGCGCCAATTGTTCATTTCGCGCGAGCCGTGCCTACCACGGTGTAAACATGGGCGGGGTTGCGCTTTCCGGCATGGTGAATAACCGACGCTCCTATGGCGTTGGCTTGGCGGGGGTCCACCATATGAGGCATACCGCTCTACCCGAGAACAAGTTTGCCAAAGGGCAGCCCGAGCACGGCGCCGATCTTGCTGACGATTTGCAACGTTACTGCGCCCTGCTCGGTGGTGAAAACATTGCTGCCGTTTTTGTAGAGCCTGCGGCCGGGTCTTTTGGTTGCCTTCCGCCGCCTGTGGGCTACCTCAACAAATTACGCCAGATTTGCGATCAGCATGGCATCTTGCTCGTCTTTGACGAAGTTATTACTGGCTGGGGCCGCATGGGCGCTAACTTTGGTGCCCAAGCCTTCGGCGTTACCCCCGACCTTTTGCTGATGGCAAAAGCGCTCACCAACGGTGCGCAGCCGATGGGCGCTGTTGCTGCAAAGCGCGAAATTTACGACACCATTACCAATGCGGGTCCGGAGCGCGGCGTGGAGTTCTTCCATGGCTATACCTATTCAGCGCATCCCGCGTCCTGCGCAGCCGGTTTGGCGATGATGGATCTGTTCAAGAATGCGCAACTCATCCAGCGTGCCGCCGACCTTAGTCCGTACTTTATGGACGCTGTCCATAGCTTGCGCGACCTGCCCATCGTCACTGATATCCGTTCCATCGGACTGATGGCGGCGGTTGATGTCGCGTTGGACAAGGTCCCTGGAGCGCGAGGTCATGTCGCGCAAAAAATGCTTTTCGACGCTGGCTTGAACCTCAAGAGCACGGGCGATGCGCTGATTATGGCCCCGCCGTATATTGCTGAACGTTCCCATATCGATGAGATCATTGGCAAGGTCCGGGACGTTCTTTCCAAGCTCTAAGCATTTTTTAAGGGATTAAATCAGCAATCAAACGCCGCACCGCACAGGTGCTGCTTTGCCCTTTTCGAGGCGGCACGAGAATTGCTTTCCGATGTAGAATTCTTGTAGCCCTCAAAAAGTAGCGCCACAAAGAATAAGCCCCCATCACGGAGATTTTTAATATGTTTTTTTCGATCAAATTCGGCCGTAGCGTTGCTGCGGCCGTTGTTTTGTCTGCACTCAGTGGCGCCTGCAGCCTAGCCAACGCGCAAACCAAGATCAAATTTCAACTCGACTGGCGCTTCGAAGGACCTGCGGCGCTTTTCCTAACCGCCAAGGCTAAAGGCTATTTTGAGGCCGAAAAGCTCGACGTTCAGATCGATTCCGGCAATGGATCTGGCAACGCCGTTAACCGGGTGGCCTCGGGCGCTTACGAAATGGGCTTTGCCGATCTTGCTGCACTGATGGAATTCCATGGCAATAATGCCGCGGCACCTGGAAAACCTCTGGGTGTAATGATGGTGTACAACACCACACCCGCCGCAGTATTTGCACTCAAAAAATCGGGCATCAAGACGCCCGCCGATTTACAAGGGAAAAAGCTCGGGGCACCGGTGTTCGATGCAGGCCGTAAAGCCTTTCCGATCTTCGCCAAATCCAACAATCTGGATCTGGCCAAGATTCAATGGACGGCGATGGACCCACCACTTCGTGAAACCATGCTGGCCCGTGGCGACATCGACGCCGCGACCGGCTTTTACTTCACGTCACTATTGAACCTCAATGCGCGCGGCGTCAAGACCGAAGACATCGTCGTAATGCCTTACGGTGATTTCGGCGTAAAGTTATATGGCAACGCCATCATCGTGTCCGATGATTTCGCAAAGAAAAATCCCGAGGCGGTCAAGGGGTTTTTGAGAGCCTTCGCCAAGGCCACCCGAGATGTGCTGGCTAAACCTGAGGACTACGTCAAGTACGTCAAGGAACGTGACGGCATTATCGATGTTGCACTGGAAACTCAGCGACTAAAATTGGCGATTGCAGGCTCCATCAATACACCCTCTGCGAAGGCCGAAGGCTATGGAGCGATCAATGGCCCGCGTCTCTCGTTGATGGCCTCGCAAGTATCCGATGCCTTCGCGACCAAAGATCGCATCGATGTCTCGAAGGTTTGGAGCAGCAACTACCTGCCCTCCAAGGCTGAGCTCAACGTTTTGCCCAAGTAAGTCGCAGCACCCTTGAACTTCGTAGACTTCAAGAGTGTTTGGCTGGCCTACAACGAGGAGTTGTTGGCCGCCGAAGACTATGCAGTGGAGGACATCAACCTGCAAACTCAGGATGGTGAGTTCATCGCCATCGTGGGCCCCTCGGGCTGCGGAAAATCAACCTTTATGAAGCTTGCCACTGGGCTGAAAATGCCCAGCAAAGGCAGCATTCATATTGATGGACAGCCTGTCACCGGTCCACTCAAGGTCGTGGGCATGGCCTTTCAGGCACCGACACTTTTGCCGTGGCGTACAACGCTTGACAACGTCTTACTGCCCCTCGAAATCGTTGAACCGTACCGAAGCGAATTCAAGTCCAAAAAAGCGCAGTTTATCGAGCGCGCCAAGAAGCTCTTGGCGACGGTGGGACTGGCGGGTTATGAGTACAAGTTTCCCTGGGAGCTGTCGGGCGGTATGCAGCAACGTGCGTCGATCTGCCGCGCCCTGATTCATGAACCGAAGATGCTGCTGCTTGATGAACCATTCGGAGCCCTCGACGCCTTCACGCGCGAAGAGCTTTGGAACGTCTTACGCGATCTTTGGACCCAACAAAAGTTCAATGTCATTTTGGTCACCCATGATTTGCGCGAGGCCGTTTACTTGGCGGACACGGTATACGTCATGAGCAAGCGACCCGGTCGTTTTCTTGAGAAAAAAGCAATCGAGCTTCCGCGCCCGCGCAATTTGGAAATCACCTATACCGAAAAGTTTAGTGAAGTGGTTCTTCAGTTACGCACGCGGATTGGATCGGTACGCAGCACATAAGCGTTCGCCCCAGCGCCTCCTTTACATCTCCTCTCATCGCGAATCACATGGCCAAGCCCAAGTACATGAAACTTGTCAAAAAGTCAGCGCCGTTTGTGCTGCTCTTGGGCATCATTTTAATTTGGGAGCTGGTGTGCAGGCTGTTTAATATCTCCGACTTCATTTTTCCAAGCCCCTCCCAGATTATTGTTCAATTGGTCGAATATCGCGACGTGATTCTCGGTCATGCCTGGAGAACGTTCTGGACGACCATGCTGGGCTTCGCGATTTCCATTGTCGTCGGGGTGGTGCTTGGATTTGTGATCGGTTCCTCAAAGGCCGCATATGATGCGGTTTATCCTTTGATGACGGCCTTCAACGCGCTGCCGAAGGCGGCTTTTGTGCCGATTCTCGTGGTGTGGTTTGGGATTGGCGTTGGGCCTGCGGTACTCACTGCTTTCCTGATTTCGTTCTTTCCGATCATGGTGAACATCGCCACTGGGCTTGCCACCCTAGAGCCGGAGCTCGAGGACGTCCTGCGAGTATTGGGGGCCAAGCGCATGGATGTATTACTGAAAGTTGGCCTGCCGCGCTCGATGCCTTATTTCTTTGCCTCACTCAAAGTAGCGATCACCCTGGCCTTTGTCGGCACGACCGTGTCTGAAATGAATGCCTCGAACGAAGGCATTGGATACCTGTTGATCTCGGCCGGCTCCGCGATGAAGATGCCCTTAGCGTTTGCCGGTCTGGTGGTGATTGCAATCATGGCAATGATGATGTATGAACTCTTTTCATACATCGAAAAGCACACGACGGCCTGGGCACATCGCGGTCAGCGCTAAACTGTGCTGGCCGATTCGTTCTCAACATTCAATAAGGTTTTATATGGGTCAAAGACTCACACAGATTGCCACCCGTACCGGTGATGATGGCAGTACTGGTTTAGGTGACGGCTCTCGAGTCTCAAAGACCAATGCTCGGGTCGTGGCTATGGGCGATGTCGATGAGCTGAACTGCACAATTGGTGTTTTGTTGTGCGAAGACCTGCCGACAGATGTTAGCATTGCCCTCTACCAAATCCAACACGATTTGTTCGATCTGGGCGGCGAGCTATGCATCCCCGGTTTTGAGAACATTCACGAGCCACAACTGCTTCGCCTGGACGAGTGGCTGGCCCACTACAACGCTAGCCTGCCGCGCTTGGCCGAGTTTATTTTGCCGGGCGGCTCGCGGGCAGCGGCACTCGCCCACGTCTCGCGCACCGTCTGCCGGAGAGCCGAACGCGCGGTGATTGCTTTAGGGATCGAAGAGCTGGCCAGCGAGGCGCCAGTGCGTCCGCTATGTCGTCAATACCTCAACCGTCTTTCGGACCTGATGTTCGTCTTGGCGAGAGTACTGAACCGCCATGCGGGCGGCAGCGACGTGCTTTGGAAGCACGAGAAAAAAGCCAAGTAACGCAAGCTTGAAATTTTATCGGCCGTAAACCGTCAAGCTCCATGCTTGCAGGTGGCCACTTTTTCCGAGTACTCGATCCTGAATCGCCAAACGCCAATCACCTGTGGCGCGCTCATCAAGATGACGCACCGAGCCGAAAGCCCAGTGAACAAGGCTTCCGCACTGGTTGTTGTTACGATCAATGGAGCCACAAAGGCGTGGTGTCGCCAAGTTACTCGCGGAACCGCTTGGTGCGATTAGATCAATCTGTAAATCGCCACTGTACTCGTGATTGATCGTGACCGCCACCTTGACATACTCAATGGCCGTAATCGGGCAATCGCTGAGCTTCAAGGTACTTTTGAGCGCCTCACCACCATCGGCAATCGTTGCGAACTCCTCGCTTGAAATATCACAGCGTTTGAGGCTTACGGTGTCACCCACGCTAGCCCAGGTACTTGCCATTCTCACCGCAGCCGAAGCATCAATGACACCAAAGCCATACTTATGGTTAAAACGTCCGGCCCACTCCGGGTCAGTGATATCGTTTCTGCGAGCGCTGCGCGCAAGAATAATGGGTACATCGCGCCAAGTCAGTTTGGGGTTCACGCTCAGCATCAGGGCGATGACACCGGAAGCCATCGGCGCAGAGGCCGAGGTACCCGCAAAGTCGCTACGATAGGCGTTTGCAATAGCCGTCGTGGTGATCCCTGCCGAGCCATCACCCGCGGGCGCGCTCACCAAAATATTCGAACCGCGTTCGCCGTACCAAGGCAAGCGTCCAAATTGATCGACGGCTCCAACCGTAATGATGCCGAGCTGGTTTACATAGCCGTCGAGATTGGAATTGTCCTTCTGACATTCGCGAGAGCCGGTGACCTGATAGCAACCACCATTGCCTGCGGGAAACACAAAGATCGACCCTCTGCTTTGACGGCCAAGTCTTAAACCATTTTGAATGGCTGCATCGAATTCGGTTTCGGCGGCGTTCAGCACACCGTCATCGGGTGAGCCCCAGCTATTGTTGTAAATGGCGTTCATGGCCATATCGCGATTCAATGCATCGGCAATGTCCGCGGTTAAGTCGAGCGCCAGTGCGTTGTAACCGACCAGTTGCGCTTTTGGAGCGATGCCTACGGTACCGATGGCGTTCGAGCCGCGTGAGGCAATAATCCCCGCGACCGAAGTGCCATGGCTATCGTCGTAGTTACAGGGCAAGGGGAACGAAGAACCTCTCACGGCAGGCCGATAATTAAAGCTTTGACCTGGAATCACGTTGGCCTTCAGATCGCTATGGACTACTTCGAGCGCGTCATCGACCAAGGCAATGCGCACCCCCTCGCCCTGCGAGAAAGTCCAGGCGCTTTCGACATTTAAGTCTTCGCCAGGCTTGCCTTGCAGTTGCCCGGTATTCTTAAGATGCCATTGTTTATTTAATAGTGGATCGGGCCCGGTTTGCTCATTGGCCAAATTCGCGCTGTAGCGAATCGGGCAGGCAGGATCAAGGTCGGGTGACTTCGTATCGAGGTTAGAGCCATCGCGTCCGGCGCTCAGAGTAGTAGGTGTCTGGACAGCAGTTACGCCGCCTGGAGACGATGCGCTTGAGACCTGACTTTCCAACGGGCTTGAACCTGGGGCTGTGGTGCTGCCGGCGTTGCTCGAACCACCGCCGCAGGCGCCAAGAGCCAGCGAAGCGGCTAAGGGGACGGCCGCAATCCATACCGAGCGGCCAAAAAAAGACGCCGAGGAATTTCGTGCATCGAGAACATGCGAAGCGCGGTGAAAGTGCAACATCGATGCACTTTAGTGAGCTGCCGACCGTTCATCGGTGACAAAGTTGGCAGTGGCCGCCGCTTGTCGGCCAATTTATGCACTTTATTCGCTGGAAACTGCCGTTCGTCGGCTCGCTTCCCAGCGCGCGATCCACACGGTGGCCCCACATACCATCACGCCGCCCAGTAGTGACGCGGAGGTGGGGACGTCGCCAAACACCATAAAACCAAGAAGAGAGGCCCAAACCAAGTCCAAAAACTTGAGTGACTGGGTGGACGAGATATCGGCCAAGCGATAGGAATTCGTCAAACACCAATGTCCGGCACTGCCTAAAACACCCGCGAACAAGAAAATGCTCCATTGCCAGGGCGTGAGAGCGCTCCAATTCAATAAGGCCAGGGGCAAGGTGAGAACGGTAACGGTCAGGGACTGCCA
>JANLRI010000419.1:0-2623 GCA_031361565.1 Betaproteobacteria bacterium
GCCGAGAACATTGTTCACTTGGTCTTGGCTCGAACGCCGGACGCGCCCGAGGGCGTGAAGGGTATTTCACTTTTCCTGGTGCCTAAGTTCATGGTGGACGGCGAAGGCGCTCTTGGCAAACGAAACGATGTCTGGTGTCAATCAATTGAGCATAAGTTAGGGATCAAGGCCAGCCCTACTGCGGTCTTATTATTTGGTGATGAAAAGGGCGAGGTCGGCAAAGGCGCGATTGGCTATCTAATCGGGCAGGAAAATCGTGGCCTGGAATACATGTTCATCATGATGAATGCGGCCCGCTTTGCGGTGGGTATGCAGGGTATTGCCGTTTCGGATCGGGCTTATCAAAAGGCGGTTCAGTACGCTAAAGATCGCGTGCAAAGCCGCGATGTGGCCGGCTCGCCTACCTCCGTTTCGATCATTCATCATCCCGACGTGCGCCGCATGCTCATGACCATGCGCTCACAAATTGAAGCCTCGCGCGCTTTGGCTTACGTGGCGGCCGCAGCCTCCGATGCGGGTCATTATTCTCCCGATGCAGAGACCCGCAAGCAGAATATGGCGGTCTATGAGTATTTGGTGCCGGTGGTCAAGGGCTGGTCCACGGAGTTGTCCTTAGAGGTGACTTCCTTGGGGGTTCAAATTCACGGCGGTATGGGCTTTATTGAAGAAACCGGTGCCGCTCAGTTTTATCGCGACTCAAGAATTCTGACAATCTATGAAGGCACCACGGCGATTCAGGCGAATGATTTGATCGGCCGCAAAACAGCCCGAGATGGTGGTACGGTTGCCAAGGCCGTTCTGGCCCAGGTTCGCAAAACAGAGCAGGCCCTGGCGCAATCCAAACAAGCCGATTTGATTTCGATCCACAAGCAATTGAGTGCGGCCAGCGTAGCCCTGGAAGAGTCGGTGAATTTCATGGTCGCCTCGTTTAAAGCCGATGTACGTGCTGCGTTCGCGGGCTCTGTGCCTTATTTAAAACTGACTGGTATTGTGCTTGGTGGTTGGCAGATGGCGCGTGCAGCCTTGGTCGCGACTGAACTTCTCGCAAACAATGCTGCTGGAACCGATACGGATTTCTTGAACGCCAAGATTTCAACCGCGCGGTTTTTCTCAGAGCATGTTTTGTCTCAGGCTGCGGGCCTGCGTACTTCGATAATTGAAGGTGGTGTGGGCGTCATGGCCTTGGCTGAAGCGCAGTTTTAACGCTAAAGGTCGAATTTAGCCTAAAGGCCGAACCGTCGCCTCAGGACGTTACTTAGCGGCTGGCTTGGTTAGATCGCCGATGCCCCGGACTGCTGCGGGCCTGGTGTCTTTAAAGTTCTTAAGGACGAGATAGCCAGCGAGCAGGGACATGCTTCCGATCACCAGGGCCAAGGCAAGCCATCGGCCCCATCGACTAGGGGGCTTGCGATCACGTGGGTCAAAAAAGTCTGGTGGCAGGAACTTCTCGGGATCAATGGCCTTTTTCTGGCTAAGCTCCATGATGCGCTCTTGCGGGGCTACTTCTCGGGATTCTTGAAGTTCTGGCTTGGGAATCTTGGAGGGACTCAGCGCCGCGCCAGACGACGGAATACGAGAGCGCGATGGGTTCAATGGGTCGGGTTGCTTTGAAGAAACCGCACTCACCGGCGACACACCCGCACTCACTGCCGAACTCGTAGTGGGGGCATTTGAGATCGCCTCAAAGGCACTTAAGTTAGAGCCCGACTTTGGAAACTCTGGCTCGCCGCCAAACGTAGATTTATGCGACGCCTGACCAGTTACCGGTTTTGCAACACTTTCGGCCTCAGGCGTCTGCTCAGTGGGCTTTGATAGCGACGCCGAGGAGAAGTTTGGTGGGGCGGGGTCGTCGAGCTTCGCGGCCACAAACGGCAGCGTGTCGGGGAGATCGGTTAATTCTTTGACCTGCTCGGCGAGCATTGCCGTTTTGGCCGCGCTCGGAGCTGCATTCAGCTTGGGCTCCATGGCCTGTCCGGTGCCCCTCAGGAGCTCGCCCGCGCGTATTTTTTCATTAGTTAGCAGTTCAATCTCGTCCAGCATTTTGAACATTTCTTGATCTGCCAGATCTTCGCCCGCTCCGCCAATGGCATCCAGACTATCAAGAAGCTCGCGGTTGGCTAAACCGTCTGACCAAGCTGGGCTTTGAGCTTGACTATCCATGTTCGCCCCACATTTACGACACTGGCTCAGCCAGGGCGCGCAACTTGTTGCGCATACCTTACAGCGAATCAATACCTCATTATTGGTGGCGTTCATATGGTGAGAATAGCAAGGCTTGTCATTGAATTGTTAATTTTTCGCAGAATTCGAGAACTAATAGGGTGAAAAGTCGTAAATTGCAGCTTAGCGGTGTGCCGTGCCACGCAGTATGTCGGAGTTTAACGAAACTATCGTGAACCAAGGAGCTTACCAAGCGTTATGCTTCAAATCAAAGTTCTTCAAAACTGAGTGGAATAAAATCACTTTCTGAAACGTACTATTCGTTGCGGGTTAAAAAATATTTTCTGAATCATTCAGTCCTGGGAGAGAGAGTATGAAGGATCGTCATGTGAAAGCCTCAAGCGAAGGATCGTCTCGGTTGGCTAGGGCGTTCGGCTCTTGGGTGGTCGCTACCGTCTCGTCC
>JANLRI010000326.1:0-3530 GCA_031361565.1 Betaproteobacteria bacterium
ATGACGTTTAAAGCGAGGATTGAGGTTTAAATCCGAGCTTGAAGGGCAAAGTGATGCCGCACAAAATGGTCATCAATAAGCTCGGGGGAAACGTCTTCAAATCGAGCGGGTGACCACTTGGGCTTGCGATCCTTATCGATCAATAAAGCCCGCACGCCTTCGTTGAAATCCAGACCGCGCTGAAAGGCCTTGGCCAGCACGAGGTCCAGATCGAGCACTTCGCGCAGCGATAGTTTTTTGCTGCGCCTCATATATTCGTCGCTGACGTAAGCGGCGGTCGGCGACCCGTTGCTTAAGCTCTCGGCCGGCGCCGCGAAATAGGGGTCTTCCTGTGCCGCCACTTGCAAGGCATCGCGTAACTCAACGACGGTCGGTTGCAGAGCGATGAAACGAATGGCGTCAAAATACTGCATGAGGTTCGCCGTCGGTAAGCCCAGTTTGTATTTGCGGTGCATACCGAGCAGCGTGTTCGTGACCAGTGCATGGTTTTGCGCGGTCTTACAGTTGGCGACCCAGGCCAGCGATTTCAGCTTACTGAGCATCAAATCTTTAGCTTCCAGGGGAACGAAGTAATCGGACAGACCCGCAAAAATAGCGTCCGCTTCATTGATGGTCAAACCCGTGAGCGCCATGACCCGTCCCGCCCCGCCAGGCATGCGATTCAAAAAGAAACCTCCTCCGACATCGGGGAAAAGTCCAATGTTTATTTCGGGCATTGCTAGCTTGGAAGACTCCGCCAACACGCGGTGGCTACAACCCACAGTCATCCCGACTCCGCCGCCCATGCAAACACCGTGGCTGTACGAAATGATGGGCTTGGGATAGTGATGAATCAAGTAATCCAATTCATATTCAACTGCGAAAAATTGATCGCCGTAGGCATAGCGCTGAGGGCCACCGGCTCTAACTTCGCGAATCACCGAGGCCACATCACCGCCCGCACAAAAACCCTTGGGGCCTTCGCCATCGAGAACAATGGCCACTACCGATTCATTTGAGGCCCAGGCCCGGAACTGCTTGAGCATCAACTCAAACATTTCCAGGTTCAAGGCATTCAGCGCTTTGGGTCGATTCAATCTGGCGTGCCCAAGATACAGGGCAGCGGTGGATGGGCTCGAGCCTTTGGCTTCGCAGGCAATAAGGTCAAAAACGACGGGGGCAATGATCGCTGCAGAGGGTGTCATGATTTTTCTGAACTGAAACTTAAACGCGACTCCTTCAAACGAGGCTCTAGGAATTTTCCCTTGCGAGCTCGACCACCAAAGTATTCTTGCAATACTCGAGGCGAGAAGGTTTTGTCGGCCGACTTGGCACCGCGGCCTACACCTTCGACGCGAATGCTCGGCGCACTAAACGCATCCTCGTACACAAGCGCTTGCGACAAAGCATCACCCTTGTCGAGCACCATCACAATCACGCCGCGACCACCATTTTTGAGCAGCTTCACTTCTTCAACATCCAGGCCTAAAGCCTTGCCTTCGACACTCATGCACAGCACCTTGGCCATACCCGGCTTGAACAAAGCGGGCCGACAGGCGCTGTCTTTCTCGTCGAGCGTGAAGAAGCTCTTTCCTTGACGAGTGCGGGCAACCAGATCTTTGACCTGACACAGTAAGCCCATGCCTTGCCGGCTAGTAAAAAGCACTCCCATATTCTCGGACGCCGCAAACACATGCTCGATGCGTGTGCCACTCTCAATTTCAAAGAAGCTCGTAATGGGCTGGCCATCGCCGCGTGCCGAAGGCAATTGCGAGACCGGCAGGCAGTACACACGACCATTGGTGCCCACCGCGATGACTGAGTCGGTACTCATGACCTCGTAGCTGCCGTAGTAAGAATCGCCGCTTTTGAAGCTCAAGGCAGCGACATCGACGCCATGGCCCTGTCGTGCGCGCACCCACCCCTTTTCGGACACAACGACCGTGATCGGCTCTTCAATCACTTTCACTTCGTGGCTGGCGCGCGCCGCACTCTCAATCAAGGTGCGACGATCATCGCCAAACATCTTGGCATCGGCTTCAATCTCTTTGATCACCAAGCGCTTCAAGGCGCTCGGGTTGCTGAGCAGGTTCTCAATATCGGCCTTCTCAGCCCGCAAGGTTTTGAGTTCTTGCTCAATCTTGATGGTTTCGAGACGCGCTAACTGACGTAAGCGAATTTCTAGAATGTCTTCAGCTTGTCGGTCTGACAGCTTAAAGGCTTCGATCAACGATGGTTTTGGTTCATCCGATTCGCGAATAATCCGAATCACTTCATCGATATTAAGCAGAATAATCTGCCGCCCTTCGAGAATATGGATGCGGTCATCGACCTTGCCCAAACGATGCCGAATGCGTCGCTCAACCGTTTGAACACGGAACTGACACCAGTCGGCCAACATACCGAGCAAATTCTTTTGGCCGGGCCGTCCGTCCAAACCAATGCTCACCAAATTAATGGGAGCGCTCGCCTCTAAACTGGTTTGGGCCAGGAGTGTATTGACGAATTGGTCGCGATCCACTTTCGAGGTCTTGGGCTCGAAGACCAAACGCACGGCCGCTTCTTTACCGGATTCGTCGCGGGCCAGGTCCAGCACGGAAAGTAGGTTCTGCTTGAGCTGCAATTGATCTGCACTCAATGCCTTCTTGCCAGTCTTCACTTTCGGATTGGTGATCTCCTCAATCTCTTCCATGATTTTCTGAGAAGACACACCGGGAGGCAATTCATCGATCACCCATTGCCATTGGCCGCGCGCTAGATCTTCAAAATGGTGGCGCGCGCGCACCTTGAGGCTACCGCGACCGCCGCTGTAAATCTCACGAATATCTGAGGCGGGGCTAATGATTTGCGCGCCGCCGGGATAGTCCGGGCCGGGCATCACGGCCAGAATCTCGTCGATGCTCGCATTAGGATTGCGCATCACCACAATCGCAGCCCGGGCCACTTCGCGCAGGTTGTGCGAAGGAATCTCGGTGGCTAAGCCCACAGCAATACCGGAGGCACCATTCAACAAGACCATCGG
This sequence comes from Betaproteobacteria bacterium, assembly GCA_031361565.1. GTDB lineage: Bacteria > Pseudomonadota > Gammaproteobacteria > Burkholderiales > Burkholderiaceae_E > JAPOKJ01. Next base: position 3,002 of record JANLRI010000326.1, read on the forward strand.
TAAACGAGCCGGCAGTTGAGCCGGTTCTTGCTGCGAGCCATCATAGTTGGGCTTGAAATCCACCGTACCCGAATCAATTTCATCCAGTAGAAGTTGGGCGATCTTGGTGAGGCGCGCCTCGGTGTAACGCATCGCTGCTGCGCCATCGCCGTCGCGTGACCCAAAGTTACCCTGGCCGTCGATCAGTGGATAGCGCAGGCTAAAGCTTTGCGCCATGCGCACCAGAGCGTCATAGGCGGCCACGTCGCCATGCGGATGATATTTACCAAGCACATCGCCCACCACCCGTGCCGATTTCACGGGCTTTGAAGTGGCGGTCAGCCCCATTTCATTCATCGCAAACAAGATACGACGCTGCACTGGCTTCTGGCCGTCAGCTACATCGGGCAAGGCTCGCCCCTTCACCACGGAGACGGCATACTCAAGATAGGCGCGCTCCGCATAGTCGGCCAGGCTCACATCACCGCCCGGGCCTCCGTCTTTGACTGAGGTGCCTCCGCGATTGCCGCCACCACCACCGCCAGCTCCT
>JANLRI010000468.1:0-5419 GCA_031361565.1 Betaproteobacteria bacterium
GAGCTGCTCCCCGAACTATTGGCACCGACAAGCCATCGTTGAATGACCTCGAATTGCTCACTTAAACTCGCGTTATAGGCCATAAACACGACACCTCGGTCGGCGTCGGCTGCGCGGGAGTCTTTTCTCGGACCATAAGACATGCTGCGCCGCATAATCCGAGGCGGGCGACTCAGCGGGTTTTCGTTAGCAACGGGAATGCGCGCGTTGGCTCGTCTGATGTGCGAATGTAACGGACATTTGTTTCCGTTTGGATCAGATTCAAAGTCGAAGTCGTTCAAATCATCGGGGTTGTCTTTGGGGGTTAAAGGCGTGCCATCTCGACTTCGTCCGATCAACTTAGAATAAACCACTTCCCCAAGAACTCTCTTCTTGTCCTCATCATTTTCTTGACCAGTTTCGAGCATGGTGCTCACGGTCTGCGCAACGACATTTTCAAGTCGCTCAACATATTGCTTGTATTTGCGAACAACCAGAAAGCTCCCGTTTTTAAGGAAATTTTTTCGCTGTACCCAATCTGGGTTCGATGGGTCTTCTAAATCAGCGGCATCCGCAGCATTGGCGTGCCCCAGCAAAACCTCGCCCAGATGGACTTGGTTATTTTTATCGACTTCACCTCCAACAACAGGGTCGCTCAGCCCGTCACGGAATCCGAAGTGCTCGACGATTGCATCCTTGCCCTCGCCTACGTTGTAATGTCTTTTCAGGGGTTGTAGCGCTAACACCTTCGTGCCATGTTGATTCGAAAAACTTACCAGTTCGCGTAAGTACGGCCGAAGCGGGTGGCCGGGCTCCCAAATATCGTTGGTCGCCAGCTCCGCTTCGAGGTCGGTTCGACACCGAACTTGCAAAACCGCATGAACGGTTCCGACGTCCACGGGCTTTCCGCCCTCTTTGGAGTCTATGTCAATAAAGGATTCCGGTAGATGCCAGCGCTGCGGGTGGTTGTAGCGCACATCCCCAAGGAGTCCCGCTCTGGCAGCCATTCCCTGCCTGAAGTCTTCAGGAAACGCATTCATCGTATTTTCGTTGAGGCCACAGACTCGTAAGCCTTGCGAGGTGAAGTAAAGATTTGCAAACCTTGAACCGGGTTGTGCTTCATGATCGACATCACCGTGCGTCAGCGTTGTCGCCACATACTTTAAAAAATGGCTGGCAGCCGCCGAGGATTCAAAATAGAGGCAGATCAAAAGGCCGTGGGTGACAAGGCCAAAGGTACTGACAATACCGCCCTGAATGTCTTTATAGACCGCCGTCGGAATCGGAGAAATTTCTGGTTGAGCTCTTTTGACACCCACTTGATGGTCGTTCTCGTTCGGAATAAGCCAGCTGAGCTGTCGTCTAAATCGACCGGGCTGCGCAGCACTGCCTCGGGCCTCCTCGAACTCCTTGCCTAAGAAACTACTATTCCAGGTGTCAACGAATTCCTTGAGTAAACAGATTGCGGCGGCACGTAAAATCCTACCGTCGTTGCTTTCCGGAAGAAATAGGTCGACCAGGCCATAAATGCCTGCAAGCGAATGAAGTCCTGAACGCATTTGTTCAAGGCCAATCCTAAAAACGTTCGAAGATTCAACAGATGTTCCTGGGCTGCTATCGCTAGCCTTTCCGAGAAACGCATCAACCGCCCCTTCGGCGGAGGGAACTACAATTCTAAGTTCACTGGCTACAGTGGCGTCGCCCCCATGGCGAACACGTTCGCTGCGCTTTTGAAATAAAACGTCGCGCGCAGTGGCTTCCGGCGGTCCATAGAAAAACCCCGTCTCTATCTGCGCATGCCGCACCCATCCTAGCCACTCTTCGTAGCTGTGGTCTAAGGCCGTGACATAGTCAACCGTACTACAAAAAATCACGTCGAGAAGCGGTCCTACTTTGTCCCACAAAACCCGCACGTAGGACTCCCAGTTGCCGTCAAAAGTCACGACCAAAAGGACCTTGTTCTCCGGCTCTAAGACTGCAACACGCACCGAGTGAATGGCACCCACTCTTTCCACCGCATCGGATAACAACCTTGAGAGTGCGTACTCATGCGACATTTGGCGGGCGTTGTGCAAAGTATCGAGCACTCTTTTGACGCGAGTCTTGTACGTAATGGATTCTAGCGACGGCGCAAACCCCGGCTTGATGGGCGCCGAAATGGTGAGGTCGGACGTCCCTCCCAGTGATTTGCTCTTGATAATAATTTCTCGTCGCACAAAATTCCCTTTCGTTTTTTATGTTATTAGATCGAATCCTAGATCGCTCCTTGCAAGCGTCAACCTTTGACTTTGCCATACCCAGCTTCTTTCAGCCTCCTCAAAAGTGAGTAGGTGGCTTGTCAGCGTCGTCAGCTATTGAGGTCCACCTACCATCGATCTGGAATTCGGACAAAGCTGATCCTGGAGTTCTGTTCGATCGTGAGGTAGCCGCCGTTTTCTAAGTCCTTGATGAGCTTACTCACCATTTCGCGCGAGGCGCCGATGCGCGCGGCAATCTCAAGGTGAGTATGGCGCTGAAGCAAGATGCGCCTTCCTTCGAACTCCCGCGAAGGCGAGGTCTCTAGAAATACCTTCAATCGACCATAAACATCGAGTAGGGCAAGATTGCGGGCCGAGTCCGTCGCCTGCCTGGCACGGCTGATCAACTTAAGAATTAGTTCAAATGTAAACTGAGGTTCTCGGGAAATGAAGTCTTGCAGCATTGCTCGGGTCAAAACGGCGCACTCACATGGTTCAATCGCTTGCACCGAGGCTGAGCGTGGTTGACCATCTAGAGACATCTCACCAAAAAGCTCAACGGCATGATATTCGGCGTAAACGATTCTCTTGGCATCCAGGCCAATAGAATAGGCCCTAACCCGTCCTTTGAGAAGGATATAGAGCGTGTCCGACACATCACCCTCTTGAATCACCAAAGCGTTTCTGGGAAAGTGTCGCTTAGGACTGATCGCGATAAGTTTTTCAAGCAAGGGAGAAATCATCGGAGCATTGTAATGCTCGCCATTCAATGCCCTTTCCTTTCGCTGAACTCAAGTATCAACCCTTCAAAAAAATATTTGATGCACTAAATTTTATTTCGATACTCCCTCACCTTCTCCATCGTCGCTGCCAATAGGGCCAGCGCCAAGGGCGGCCGACTCGTCACAATTTGAAGTAAGGCGGCATGCGGAATTCGAGCGCATTCGCATTCGCTTTGTGCTACGACCGTCGCCGAGCGGGTTTTCTGAAAAAGGGATAGCTCGCCGATCAACTCGCCAGAGCTTCTCGTGGCCACTCGCACGGGGTCTCTACTAGCTCGTTCCAAGTCAACACCCACGCTCCCTCTCAAAATGACGTAGCAAAAGCTTCCGTCTTCGCCTTGGCGAAGCAACACCTCACCCGCCGCAAAAGTTTCAACCGGCGCGCCATCACAGAGCTCAAGAAAGGCTTGTTGGCAGGGGGTGCTCATCGAAATTCACTCGAGTGCGCAACACGACAAGGTGCGAATGGGTGGTAGCTTGGCGACCCTTAATAGGAGGTTGCGAAGACTTGAAGACTCCGTTTTACTGATAATGGATTTGATATGAGTGCGCACCGTGGTGACCGAAATCTTGAGGTTGTTGGCAACCTCTTTGGGTTCGTGGCCATTCGCTAAAAAATCCAAAACCTTGAGTTCGCCCGCTGTTAAGCCCTGGACACGTCCGTAGGCCCAGAGGCTTATCGTTTCACAGACCGTTTTACGCTCGGTCGTCACCAGTACACCGTGCTGACGGTAATGCTCACCCAGGTTAATGGGCGAAAGCGCCGCGGCGATTTGGATATCGCCTTGGCCGAGCAGGATCAATTTTCGTTGGCCGGTCACTGCGAGCCTGGCGCAAGAAAGAAATTTCTTGATGTCGGCGCGAACTTTGCCAGAAGCAGGCTCATCAGAGTCCATTTCTAAATCATCACACAAAACGCTATCAAAGCCGACGCTATTGAGTGCGACCCTAGCACTGTCATTACAAAAACAAACCCTGAGCTCGGGATCAAGAATCAGAATGCCGAAACCCACGTCGTTGAGTAGGCATTTTAGCCAGCTCGGCGCTTTGTTATTTTGAGGCAGATCTACAGGTAAGTAGGCGTTCAGATTCGAGGTGAGGCTACCGTCAGCGTGGGCCTGCGCATGTTCATCCTTTTCGGTGAAGCGGGCTGGGAACATGACGGGTCTCCTGGGTACCTGCAAGATTGCGGGTTAGGAGAAGCATAGAAATTTGGGACAGCAAAGTGTTGGTATTATTCACATTAAATTTGTGAATAATTCACCTTTAAATCTCGTCGTCACCCCAGCGCCACATTAGGTGAATCGGCTCCACGCGATCTAGGTCGTACAGCAAAAACCTTATTGCAAACTTGGAGCTGGCGTGGTCTGGGTAAGTTGCTTATTGGTGGCCCCAGAATTTAACCCGCGAATCTGATTAAAGGTCGCTTCAACCAAGAGGGCTCCTTGCGCACCAGATTGATACAACGCACTCATGAACTGAACTGCATAGGCCGCCGAACCTTTGAAGGCCCAGGTGCAATTGTTCATGGTGCTACCAGTGAGTGCAACGGCCTGACTACCGTCATATTCCAAGGTACAGCCATCAAAGACGCACTTTTCAAACTCATTGCCATCGAGCACGACGGTGGTGTTCTTGAACGCCTTTTTGGAATGCTTGGCCATCATCTATTCCTTAATGTTTCGTAGAAGCCTTGTACTTCAAACGCTAGTGATCACTTTCCTTGCGACGGATTGACCTCGCTTCTCTTGGGAGTTTTCCCGCAATTCAAATAGTCGACAAGGCGAAGCAGCACAGAGGTCGTCGCCAGCGGACTAACGGCGCACGCCGGGGGTCTCGACGCCAAGGCCTTGACCACGCCAAGCGAGAAACAATTCCAAATTAAGAAACTCCGACGAGCCTTGTGGCCAAAGTTCAGCTTTCACGCCATTTAAGCAACTGCGAAAGCGACGATGCAGGGAACCCGTGGCTTGCCACTCTAGCCGGTAGATGGGGTAGGCGTTGGGATGGCCTTGGCTAATCACCTCGGCCAGCAGGCGACGGCCTGCGTTTTTCTCATGGCAATGCGCGCACGACAGGTTCATTTGACCCATACGTTCGTAATACATGTTTTGTCCAGCGTCGAAGTGCGCTTTTGCGCCTCCCTCGATACTTGCTTGGTTGGACATTCCACGTGATTGGGTGGCGATCAGCGCAGTCATGCCGAGCAATTGAGGCGATTCATAGGCCCACGGGGCTTGGCCTTGTTGCTCGGTACGACAGGTATTGATGCGGCCTTCTAAGTTGGTGAGTCCATGCTTGTCGAGTACCTTAGGGTAGCGCGTCGCGGCACCCTTCATAGTCTCAACCTGACCGTGGCACTCGGCGCAGGCCTTGCCATTGGTAGGGCTTGACGTCGGCCTTGATACGGCAGTTGAAGCG
>JANLRI010000482.1:0-11501 GCA_031361565.1 Betaproteobacteria bacterium
AGCTTCAACCGTGCTTTTGATCGGTTGCACGCCAGCTCGGGCCTCTTTCATCCACTGGTCTAAATCATCTTTCTGGCTATCGCAAGCTGTAAGTAATGAGAAGGTTGCGAGTACAAATAAAAGGCGAATCATTTTGCGACACCCGCCTTCTTATCCGCTTCGTCTTTCTCTTTGCGCCTTTGTGCGATTTCATTGGCATCTAGATAGCGAAAGGTCTTCGCAGTAGCTTCCAAAATCAAACCACCTCGATCCACCGTATCAATCTTCATATCATTGAGCGTGACAATTCTAGAAAGATTCGAAATGTCGCTCGTAAAGGAGCCAAAGTCGTGATACGCACCGGCGAGCTTAATTTGTATCGGTAGCTCGGCGTAGTAATCGTGAACAATCACCTGATTCGGTTTAAACAGTTCGAACTGCAACCCACGCCCAACACCTGCGTTATTAATTTCGGTTAGTAAAGCATCCATTTCGGCCTTACTTGGCAACTGTTTCTCAAGTTGCCCAACGTACTGTAGAACCTGCTCTTTTTGTTTGAGGAGCAAGGGCAAATTGACAGCCTTCTTGACCTTATCCTGAAACTGAACCTTCAGTTCGTCTTCTTTTTTGCGATTCGTTTCGATCTCATCTAGCTGGCTGCTCCAAACGGCAAAATAGGCGGCGACACAGAACAGTGCGATCAGTCCAAGGAGTAGAGAGAAACGCGGCACTATGGGCCACAATCCGGGATGCTGACCGCTTAAGCCCTGGAACTGTTCTTTGACAGCGTCAAGATCAAAATTAATCTTTGGTAGGGTCAGCTTTGAGTTTGTTTCTTTCTTTGCCATGGTCTAAGCCCCCTGCTTCGGCTTAATAGGCGCACCTGGGGCGCCGGGTTCAGTGCCGACTGGGGCTCGACCTTTGATCAAGGCCGTAATGCCGAATTCGAAGATTTTGCGAGGGTCTTTAATATTTTTAGGATCAAGCGGCGTTGATTTAGTTTCGATTAACTGAGGCTTTTCCAACCAAGCCGTCTGATAGGCCAAGTTACGAAGAAACTCCGACACCTTCTCATTGGTCTGTGCGACGCCCATGAGGGTGATTTTTCCAGTTTCCTGCTTGTAACTCTTGACGAAGATTCCTTCAGGGGTATGTTTCACCAACTCATCAAGCAGGTGTACGGGAATGGTTCGATCAGACTGAAGGTCTTCAACCGCTTTTTGACGCGCCTTAAGGGCGGCTACTTCAGCTTCCAAGGTCTTGATCTCCGCGATATCCTTGTCGAGCTCCGCGTTTTTGCTTTCGATGTAACGGTTGCGGACCATCTGGGTATCTAACTGCTTGGTAAACAACAACCAAACGGCGGCGATTCCGGCGAGCGCCAGAATTGAGGTCAGACCAACGACGCCATAAAAGTCGCGTTTGCGCCGCTCGCGACGCATTTCCCGGTGGGGGAGAAGATTGAGGCGAATCATGCGTCAAACCTCCTCATGGCAAGCCCTGAGGCAATCAGGAGCGCCGGCCCATCCAGCCGCACTTGGCGCTCGCGGACCGTTTCGCCAAACTCCATTCCTTGAAACGGGTTGACAACCTCACAGGCCACTTGCGTCTTAAGGCCCACGGCCTCCGCAAGGCCAGGAAGTATTGAGGACCCGCCGGCCAAGATAATCTTATCGACCCGCGTGTAAGGGGTTGAGGTGAAGAAGAACTGTAAGGCTCGACCAACATCAGCCGCAGCCTGATCAACAAACGGGACTAACAAATCGCTCTGATAACTATCGGGCAATTCGGCGCTCCGCTTTTTAAGCTCGGCTTCCTCGTAGGTCAGTCCATAAAGACGGACGATATCTTGGGTGAGCTGACCGCCTCCAAACATCTGATCGCGCTCGAATACCGTCAATCCGTTCAAAGAAATAGTCACCGAGGTCACGGTTTGACCAATCGAGACCACAGCAATGATTTGCCCCTGGCCCTGGTTCGGCATGTAGCTCGAAACATAGTCGAGCACGGTGCGTACGACATACGGCTCCACATCCATGACGATGGCCTTTAATCCGGCCATCTCAGCAATAGCGACTCGATCTTCAACCTTCTCTTTGCGGGAGGCTGCAAGCAGTACATCCACTTCTTCGGGAGAGTTTGCTGACGGGCCTAGGACCTGAAAATCGAGATTGACCTCTTCAATGGGAAACGGAATGTATTGGCTGGCCTCGGATTCGACCTGAATTTCATATTCGTCATCGCGCAATCCGCCGGGCAGCATGATTTTTTTGGTAATGACTGATGCCGATGGGAGGGCAAGTGCAGCTTCTTTTGCCTTGCTGCCGCTGCGTTTGAGTGCGCGTCCGAGCGCTGCGGCGACAACGTCGGGTTTTTCAATCGAACCGTCGGCAATCGCGCCACGCTCGAGAAATTCGATGGCGTAACGCTCAAGACGGATCTCGCCCTTCGCTCCCTGCGACAATTCCACCACCTTAACGGAGGACGAACTCAGGTCCACGCCGATCATAGGAGCGGTTTTGCGACTAAAAAAAGCCGACATTGGAAGCTTCATTTTGGCAAAATTTTCTTAAAAATTAGAGATTTATGAGCTTTTTTGGGAATCTACATGAGATCGTACCAAGGCACACACCTAACTGTAAAGCTTTTCGACGTTTTTAGATGCGTACGCCGCCCCCACTTGTCGCGGACAAACGACCGTTGGGCGCCAAACCTCTAAAAAGTGCGGAATTGACGCAACGTGGCCACTAAAACGTGCGGGTCCAGAATCCTTGTAAAAATACTGCCGAAAGCTCGCGAGGCATATAATTTGCGCTCTTGCCAAACGGCAGCAGAATGGCCCTTGGCCGAGACAATGTGACCCTAGCTTCCCCGCCCCCAGCCTCCAATTCGAAAAAAACAGCCCGCCGTTCGTTCGGTGAACTCCGACAGGACGGCTTTTCTTGGCTTGGCGCACTAGGCTTAGTCGTGGCCATTCCCGTTGCGGGCATCCTTTGCGGCGCCTTAGTGGTCGCCCTCGCCCTCCTCTTGGCCAACGACAGGCTGCCTCCGCTCGATGCCCTAATCGACTATAAACCGCGCATTCCCTTGAGGGTTTACACGGCCGACAACGTACTGATTGGCGAGTTTGGCGAAGAAAGACGAACTTACGTCAAGATTGAGGACGTGCCAGACTTGATGAGCAATGCCGTATTAGCGGCTGAAGATGCACGGTTTTTCGAACACGGTGGGGTCGACTTCATCGGCATTATTCGCTCGGCCGGTGTCAATTTATTGTCCTCCGGCAAGGAACAGGGCGCGAGCACCATCACGATGCAAATCGCGCGTGAATTCTTCTTATCGTCCGAAAAAACCTATACCCGTAAAATTATTGAAATTCTTTTAGCTCTCCGGATTGAGGAGCAATTGAGTAAAGAGCAGATTCTTGAGCTCTACATGAATCAAATTTTCCTGGGAAAACGTGCCTACGGATTTGCGGCCGCCTCGCAAACCTATTTTGGAAAGCCCCTGCGTGACATTTCCGCCGCTGAGGCTGCTATGTTGGCCGGTTTACCCAAGGCACCTTCTCGCTTCAACCCCTTGGTCAACCCTAAAAGAGCTACCGAACGCCAGCGCTATATTCTGCGCAGAATGCGCGAGTTTAACTTCATTGACGAGACCACGTATCAGACCGCCTTAAACGAAACCCTTAAATACGCCTCCAATAGCATTGATTTTGCGCTCAACGCGCCTTATGTTGCTGAGATCGCGCGTCAAGCAGCTTTCGACCTTTACAAGGAAGACAGTTATACGGCGGGAATTAAGGTCTACACCACTATTCTTGCTGATGACCAAAGTGCGGCCAACGCGGCCGTCAAGCAAGGTGTCCTCGATTACGACCGAAAATACGGTTACCGAGGGCCAGAAGGTTTTATTGACCTAGCCTCGGACTCGGCCAAGCTTGAAGAACAGGTTGAGTCAGCAATTGGAGAAGCGGGCGATTTAGAGGAGTTTTTGGCGGCGGTCGTCCTGGACGCCTCACCGACCAAGGTCCGCGTCAGCCGTGGCAAGGGCAATACCATCGAGATGAGTGGTTCCGCGTTACGTTTTGTCGGTAACTCTCTGTCGCCGCGAACTGAGGGTGACCGCAAGCTTCGCCGCGGTGCAATTGTGCGTATTGTGGAAGCCAAGCCGGGACAGTTTGAAATGAGCCAACTTCCTGAGGTGGAATCAGCCTTCGTGGCTTGTAATACCGAAGATGGCTCGGTACGTGCCCTGGTAGGCGGCTTTAACTTTACGCAAAACAAATTCAATCGGGTGATTCAGTCAATTCGCCAGCCGGGATCGAGTTTCAAACCCTTTATCTACTCAGCCGCGCTTGAGAAGGGTTTTATGACGACTACAATCATCAACGACGCGCCGGTAACCATCGATCCCGCCCTCACTGGCGGTCAACTATGGGAGCCAAAGAACTATGACGGCACCTTCTCCGGCCCCATGCAAATGCGCACTGGCCTGGCAAAATCCAAGAACATGGTGTCGATTCGTATTCTTCAAAATATCGGCCCAAAGTATGCCCAGGATTACATCACCCGCTTTGGCTTTGATCCGGAAAAGAACCCTCCCTACCTCACCATGGCCCTCGGTGCGGGCAGTGTCACACCTTGGCAAATGGTGGGTGCATTTTCAGTATTCGCCAACGGCGGCTTTCGTATCGACCCTTTCGTCATCAGTAAGATTGTGAATCAGCAAGGCCAGACTGTTGCGGAGGCTCAGCCAACCAAGGCAGGAGATGAATCGATCCGCGCCATTGACGGTCGCAACGCCTTCATCATGGACAGCATGATGCGAGACGTCATTCAAAAAGGTACGGCCACCAAGGCCAAGGTACTGAAGCGTAATGATCTGGGCGGCAAGACGGGCACGACCAATGATTCCCATGACGCTTGGTTTGCCGGCTATTCGCCAAAGATCGCCGCCATTGCCTGGGTGGGCTTCGATACGCCTCGCAAGTTGGGCGATAAAGAAACCGGAGGCGGCCTCGCCTTGCCGATCTGGATCAGCTATATGTCAAAAGCGCTGCGCAACAGCCCTGAAACACCGCAACTCATCCCCAATGGGGTTGTGCAATCGGGTGGCGACTATTACTACAACGAGACCCGCCCAGGGCAAGGGATCTCGGCCGTAGGTGTCACCGAAGGCGGTATCTCCAATAGCCACAATGCCGAGCAAATCAAGAATCAGGTGTTTTAAACGACGCTTTTAGAGCGAGCCAGCGTTGAAGAAGCCTGGGTCTAAACAGTGAACACGACACCCTGCCCGGCTTGAGCGCTGACGGCTCTCGAAAGCACCGCGCTCAAGGTTTCCCCGGAGCGCGTATCCAGCCACTGGGCGCCACTCAGACGAAAGTGATGGGCACCACCCCGATACGCGAGCCAGATCTCTTGCATCACAGCCTGACCATTGATGACCATTTGCGAGTCATCCTCAAAGGTCACAGTAAGCACATGACCTTGTCGATCAGTATCGTGATCAATCGCGGAATCCCCGAGTAAATCTTCAATGCGGTTGAGTAACGCCTCGCAGCGTTGGAGAAAGACCTGTTCGCTCATGCTATCCTCGAATGATTCATTGTCGGCATCATACCGGCAGTGGTTAGCCTCGAACCGACTAGCCTAAATTTGTAGTCCAGACTGGTCAGTCGCCTAGCTCTCATTTATTCTCCACCATGTCCACTCGGCCCATCACTCCATCTACCCGCGACGGCGCTACTTCAGTAGTGAAGCCTAGTGCTCCGTTGCGCCGAGCGGCGCTGAAAAAGAGCGTGGTCGCAATGGGCGTTCTCGCCGTGGTTGCGCTTGGCGCTTGTGGGCAAAAAGGACCGCTCTATCGTCCTGACCCTAACGATCCCACCAAAAAAAGACCTTAAAACTTAAATCGATTATGGACTGGCTCAACTATCGCTCGGGCGAACTCTTCGCCGAAGACGTGTCTCTGCACAGCATTGCAGAACAATTTGGCACCCCAACCTTTGTGTACTCTCGCTCGTCGATTGTGGGGGCATTCCGGGAGTTTAAGGAAGCCTCCGCCGGGCGGGATATTTTGATCTGCTACGCGCTGAAGGCCAATCCAAACTTGGCCGTTATTGATCTTCTGGCCCGCGAGGGAGCAGGCTTTGACATCGTCTCCGGTGGCGAGTTGCAGCGTGTTCTCGCGGCTGGTGGTGCTCCCGAAAAAATTGTCTTTTCAGGAGTTGGAAAGTCGCTCGAAGAGATGACTCTCGCTCTGAACACCGGCGTCGCCTGTTTCAACGTCGAGTCGATTTCAGAACTGCATCGCCTAAGTGCCTGCGCCCATTCTCTAGCCAAGCCTGCCAAAGTCTCTCTACGCGTCAACCCTAATGTCGACGCTAAAACCCACCCCTATATTTCGACGGGGCTCAAAGGGAATAAGTTCGGTATTGCCCATGAGCAAGCGCTGTCGAGCTATCAGCTTGCCGCCTCCCTGCCCGGGCTCGAGGTGGTGGGTATTGATTGCCACATCGGATCGCAAATTACCGAGCTCGCGCCTTTTCTGGCGGCGCTCGAAAAGGTTTTAGAATTAATGGAGGCCATCGAAGCTCAGGGGATTCGTCTTCATCACCTTGATCTCGGCGGCGGCCTGGGTATTTCCTATGAGGGCGAAAGTCCGCCCTCGCGCAAGAGCTTATTCGACGCGCTTTTCGCCAAGATCGATCAACACCCGATTGCTCGTCGTTGTAAGCTCATGTTTGAGTTCGGACGCTCCTTAGTAGGCAACGGTGGCGCACTGTTGACTCGGATTGAGTACCTAAAACTGGCTGCTAGCAGCGCACCTGATGCGAAGTCTTTCGCCATTGTCGATGCCGCCATGAACGATCTGATGCGCCCGGCGCTTTATCAGGCTTATCACGGCGTTGCCGAGGTCCAGCAAAAACCGCAGTTACCGATTCATCGTTTCGATATCGTTGGCCCGGTGTGTGAGTCCGGTGATTGGTTAGCCAAGGATCGCGGCCTCCAGGTGGAAGAGAACGACCTCTTGGTGTTCAAATCCGCAGGTGCCTACGGTATGTCGATGAGCTCCAACTACAACAGCCGCGCTCGCGCCGCTGAAGTCATCGTCGACGGCAAGCTAGCGACCTTAGTGCGTCAGCGCGAAAAGCTCGCCGATCTATTTGCCTTGGAATCTGTTTTGCCAAAGTAGTTTACAAGCCGGAACCCGAGCAAACTGGCGACTACGCAACTGTAAACAAAAGGCTCGAGGAAATTGTTTTTCCCAGCACGCATCCACCAAAAGTGGAGTAAGGCGAGCAGGACGACAAGGTAGATCAATCGGTGCAAGCGTGCCCAGCGTCGGCCAAGCCGTCTCATGGCCCATTGGTTGGACGTCAAGGCGAGCGGCCAGAGTAGCAACATGGCTGTGAAACCAACCGTGATAAAGGGCCGTTTCCAAACATCTTTGATCAGCGCCGCGGGTTCAAACCAGTGATCGAACCACACCCAGGTTGTCATGTGCAGCAAAACATAAAAGAAGCAAAACAGCCCAAGCATTCTTCGAAACCGTAGCAACCAAGCCCAGCCGCTCAGCTTGCGCAGTGGGGTCACGCTCAAGGTGAGGCACAACATCACCAAACTCCAGATGCCCGTCGAGCGAGTAATAAACTCGATTGGATTCGCGCCCAGGCGATCCGTCATGCCAAGAAGCACTAAGCGCCCCAATGGGAACAGGCAGACGCTAAAGATCGCGACCCTGAGAGCGCCAAGCTTCATTTAGAAGAACTTCTTAAGATCCATGCCCGCGTAAAGACTCCCTACCTGTTCCGCGTAGCCATTGAACATCAAGGTTTTGCGTTTGCGCTGCAAGAAACCGTCTTCGCCAATTCTGCGTTCGGTGGCCTGCGACCAACGAGGATGATCCACCTCGGGGTTTACATTGGAGAAAAACCCGTACTCCTCTGGCGCTGCGCGGTTCCAACTGGTCAGGGGCTGCTTTTCCACAAAGCGAATCTTGACGATAGACTTGCCGCTTTTATATCCGTATTTCCAGGGCACGACGAGGCGCACCGGTGCGCCGTTTTGCTTGGGTAGGACCTCGCCGTACAAACCCATCGACAACAAGGTTAACGGGTGATTCGCCTCGTCGATCCTTAGGCCCTCTGTGTAGGGCCAACTCAGCACCGGACTAAACAATCCCGGCATTTGAGTTTTATCCGCGAGAGTTACAAACTCAAGATACTTGGCGTTGCCTGTCGGCTCAACTCGCTTGATCAACTCAGACAAAGAAAACCCCACCCAGGGAATCACCATCGACCAACCTTCGACACAACGCATCCGGTAGATGCGCTCCTCCATGGGCGCCATCTTGAGCAACTCTTCAATGTCGAACACCTTCGGCTTGGCGACCGCACCTTCAACCGTTATCGACCAAGGGCGCGTCTTCAGGGTGCCGGCATAACGCGCTGGATCTTCTTTTTCGGTGCCAAACTCATAGAAATTGTTGTACCCGGTCACGTCTTTATAGGGCGTGGGTTTATCAATGATCGGTGACAGCTTGCTCGGTAGCCCGGGCAGCTTTTGCGCACCACTGGCGCTCGGGGGCGCGGTCTGCGCTTTAGCAACAGCATTGAAGCCTCCCAACCCGGCGAGCGCACTCACACCAAGCCGAGAACGCAACGCGAGATAGGACGCGCCCTGAGACGCCGCAAGTAATACCTCGCGTCTTTGTTCAAACATCTGGCGAGGCGTGATTTCTGAGGCGAGCGCTTGGGGGAAGTCAGGCTTGAATTTCATGGATCCATTCCGAGAGAGGAGAAGCTAAGCGTCGAATACAAAACATGCGCACAAAGTGGGGGCCAGCACGTCTTGTAGAACAAGGTGCTGCAAACTTACGTGGTTCCAAACTTGTTCACTTCGCGCAACCAAGCTGCGCGACTTGGTAGGCATAGGCTTTTTATCACTGCGAACGAAAAAAAACCAGCGCCGACGCTGGCTTTTCTTCACTGCTTTCTCAACAAGCAAGGGGAGTTCAGCGCAACCCAGCCACATAATCCGAGACCGCTTTGATCTCCAGATCGGACATGCGTCCCGCGATCAAGGCCATCTGGGCGCTGTTCTTCCGTAAGCCCTGACGGAAAGCGACCAGTTGAGATTCGGAGTATTCGCCATATTGCCCACCAATTCTGGCGAACTGCGCTGGGATGCCAGCACCATTGGGGCTATGACAGCCCGCACAGGAGGGGACGCCCTTGTCCGGGATACCGGCTCGGTAAATTTTCTGGCCAAGTTCCACCAGATCTTTATTCTTGGCAGCGGCAGGTTTGTACTTCTGTCCCGAGTAGTAGGCTGCAACGCTACGCATATCTGCGTCCGTCAAAGCTGTTGCAAAACCTGCCATGATCGGGTTTGCCCGCTCGGCTTCTTTTGCGCCCGGCTTCACTTTGAAATTGCTCAGTTGCTTGTACAAATATTCGCTGTGCTGACCGGCCAATTTAGGATTAGCGGGCGAGCCACTGTTACCATCGGCACCGTGGCATGAAGCGCAAACCTGGGTTGCAATCTGTTCGCCTCGCTTTAAATCTGGCTTCGCTGGGGCCTGCGCAAAAGCGAAGCTGGAGGCACTTAAAGAGAGCGCCAGCGCTAAGCCGCGACTAAAATAAGCTAGGCCGCGACCATCAATGGTTGCTTGAGTTTGACCCTGGCAGGCGCCAGCGACTTTTAATGCTATTTTCAATGAATTCATGAGTGCAGGCATCTTTGATACCAAACTTCGTTGAGACAACCCGAGATTCTACAATACCAAGGCCAAAATGATTCTTCTGAGCAGCGCGAGGTTTTTCACAACCGTCGCTAAACCCGCCCAATTGCCCATGGGAGGCCTTCCCGAAATCGCTTTCGTCGGACGTTCCAACGCTGGAAAATCCTCGTGTATCAATGCTCTTTGCAATCAAAAGAAGCTGGCCTTCTCGAGCAAAACACCGGGACGAACCCAGGCCCTTAACTTTTTCGGGCTCGGCCAGCGCAAGGAAGAGGATTTACCTCAGGCATTTCTGGTGGATACCCCCGGCTACGGCTACGCCGAGGCCTCGCTGGAAGCCCAAAAGCAATGGTCGGGCTTAAGCGGCGCCTACCTGGGAGATCGCGCCTGCCTCAAAGGGGTTGTGCTGGTCATGGATATCCGGCGCGGTGTGACCGACAAAGATCGCGCCCTCATCAACTTCTGTCCGATGGACATGCCCATCCTCATCGCCATGTCGAAAGCCGACAAGTTCAGCCGCATGCAGCAGGCCAAACAAGTGCTCCTCATTAAAGCGCAAGTGGCTGAACTGCGCCCTAGTCAGCCGATCACTTTTCAGTCGTTTTCCGTGCTGAGTAAGCTAGGTTTCGATGAAGTAAGAAAGTGGATATCGGAACGCATTGCCCCCGCACCACGCGTGCAGGCGACCCCACAACCCTAGAATACGTCTTGCCGCACATCATCCGCGAAAATGGTCTATCTATGAAAAATGTTTCTGCAATGTCTCGTAGTGTCGCTTCTGAGCCCCCACTGAAGCCTGCCCCACCGAGCCCGGCTTCAGTCACAGCACAGACTCGGGCACAGTTTCCCGGAATTCGGATGCGGCGCCTTCGTAAGGATGAGTTTTCCCGCCGCATGGTTCGCGAAACACACCTAGGTCCTGAGAATTTTATTTACCCGGTTTTCGTGGTTGAAGGCAAGAAAATTCGCCAGGCGGTTCCATCGATGCCCGGGGTAGATCGCTTAAGCTTAGACCTACTCTTTAAAAGCGCCGAGCGCTGTCTTAAATTGGGCGTTCCAGTGATGGCACTTTTCCCTGTGATTGAGCCTGGTCTGAAAGATCCCACCGGGAGCGAAGCCTCGAACGCTGAAGGCCTAATTCCACGGGTGGTGTCGGCACTCAAAAAACGCTTCCCAGAATTAGGCCTGCTCACCGATGTCGCCCTAGACCCTTACACGAGCCACGGCCAGGATGGGGTGATCGACAAGGACGGCTATGTCATCAACGACATTACGGTTGAGCTACTCAGAAAACAGGCTTTGGTTCAAGCCCATGCCGGTGTAGATATTGTGGCGCCTTCGGACATGATGGATGGACGAATCGGCGCCATCCGTCAGGCGCTCGAAGCAGAAGGTCATATTCACACCAAGATCATGGCCTACTCCGCGAAATACGCCTCGGCGTTTTACGGTCCATTTCGTGACGCAGTAGGCTCCGCCAAGAATCTTGGGAAAAGCAGCAAAAAAACCTATCAGATGGATCCCGCCAATATCGATGAGGCACTGCGCGAGGTGGCCTTGGATATCGCCGAGGGTGCCGACATGGTGATGGTCAAACCTGGCATGCCCTATTTGGATGTGGTGCGCAGAGTCAAAGACCAGTTCCGAGTGCCAACTTTCGCATATCAGGTCAGCGGAGAATATTCTATGCTTAAAGCGGCCGCAGCCAATGGCTGGCTCGACAAGAGGGCTGTGGTGCTTGAGGCTTTGATGAGTTTTCGACGGGCCGGTGC
>JANLRI010000551.1:0-4835 GCA_031361565.1 Betaproteobacteria bacterium
CCGCAAGTGGTAGCGACACACATAGTTACTTCGCCCTTTCAGGTTGGCAATAGTCTGCCCGGTCCCCAAGGCTTTCAGTATCGCGGGCAAGTCTTTGTGGAAGAGCTGATCTTGCAGATTCTTGGTGCCTGTACTGATCAGAACTTTGTGTTCCTGCAAAAGGGCGGGCACAAGATAAGCGAACGTCTTCCCAACACCGGTTCCAGCCTCCGCCACCAGCGAGGTCTGAGATTCAATGCTTCTGGCAATCGCTTGCGCTAATTGATGTTGACCGTCTCGTTCCTTAAAGCCAGGAACGTTTTGTCCGACCCGACCCTGTTCGCTCAAGGCGCGGGCGCAAGCCTCGGTGTAGGAGCTC
This sequence comes from Betaproteobacteria bacterium, assembly GCA_031361565.1. GTDB lineage: Bacteria > Pseudomonadota > Gammaproteobacteria > Burkholderiales > Burkholderiaceae_E > JAPOKJ01. The sequence continues at coordinate 359 of JANLRI010000551.1, forward strand.
AAGCCGGAATATCCGGGATCAATTGCATTTGAAGTACGAGAATCATGTCCTTGATTTGCAGCTTGCGCTTTTTCAAGCGCCGAAGTTGTAACTCATCGAACTGACCAGGGTCACCGATTGCGTCGATGACGCTATCTAAGCCACGGTGTTCTAGTTGCAATTCAACGATGCGTTTTTGAATCGTTTCAGGGCGCGTTTCTTCAGGAATTGGGGTCAAATCGGACATTAGACAGACAGAAGCTCTTACCAAACGGATGAACGGGCGGCCAACACAGGGTAATTGCGTGGGAGAAGTGAAATAATAAGACCAACATGTCCTCAACACAAACCGAAGCGCTTTCCCGACCGAGAATTACTCCCGCCAAAGCGGCATTGAGTAAGACAAATGCCGTCAAAAACAGACCCGAACTCGTCGTTTCAGCCTGCACCGCCCAACACAAGGGGGATCGACGCGAGCAGCAAGACAGGGTACTCCTGGTCAGCTCGGCCACTCCCGTCGCGCCGAAAACGGCATTGGATCAAGCTTCGCAGCCTGCGCGGCGCCACGCCCTAGCGGTGCTCGCCGACGGCTTGGGTGGAATGTCCGGCGGATCTTTAGCCTCTGAGAATGTCATGTTGATCGCTCAGAGTCGTTTCAGCGAATTTGTACCTGGCGTCCAATCCGAAAGACATTTCTTTATGGAATTGGTCGAAGAGGCTCACACCGTCATTAGCATCGCTGCCTTAACCTCCGAACTGGAGCCGCACACCACATTTACTGGCCTGGTCGTACAACAGCATCGTGTCGATTGGTGCCATGTCGGTGACAGCAGAATTTATCATTTCCGGGAGGGGCACTTAATGTCCGTCACTGAGGATCACACCCTGGCCTGGCAGCTGGTTCAAGAGGGCAAACCCCTCGAAAAAGCTGCCCTGCATCCTCAGGCCCATAAATTAGTCAACACCCTGGGTGGACGAATCGCTCCCGTTCCAGCCTACGGACATATTGAAAACCCGGTGGGGGGGGACGCTTTTCTCCTCTGCTCCGACGGCCTTTGGGGTTATTTCGATCCGATGGAGCTCGGCACGCTCATTGTCAGCCTGCCCGCCGGGCAAGCGGCAAGTCGATTGATCGCTCTCGCGCGAGATCGTGCGCAGGGTATGGGTGATAATGTTTCACTCGCGCTCGTCAAATATGATTTGCCCGAGGGCTCGGCCGAAGCGGACGAGCCGGACGACCTTACCGTCAATTCGCGTTGGCTGTAGAGGCTGACTTACCCGCTGGATTCAGCGCCATCGGCGGCGTAACGACCGAGCTACCACCTGCCTTAGGGTGGATCCCAGAGTCCTTGAATCGAGCCCGAATTTCAGCCTGCTTTTCTTCTGAGCGCTGCACCTTCTCACGGTAAAGACGCCGGTTATCTTCTTCTTGGCTCTTTTTCTGCTGATGAGCGTCGAGCCGCTCCTGCGCATCGGCCAGTTTCTTGGCCTGCTGGGCAAGCCCGGCCTCACGCTGGATTTCATCACGAGACGATTCTGCCGTGCGGGCTTGGGCGTTCGCCAAATCGTTATTCTTTGCCTTGGCCGCCATAGCCCGCAACTGCTCCTTTGCGCTGACTTGACCGTCTCTTAAGACAGCGTCTCGGCTACGGCGTCTCACGAGAGCCTCGGAGGTACAGCGGCTCACAAGGATTACCGTCGCGCAGGCTTTCTTATCCGCACGAAATTGGATGGTCGAGGCTTCACTATCAAGCTCGATTTTTTGAATCCGAGCCTGAAGTATCGACTGAGCGGTAATTTGCGCGTCCTCCGCGAACACCAACGTTTGAACGCTCAATCCGTGCAACAACACTAGTGCCGTCACTAGTGCCTTAGGCCTTATATTTTGAAACCTAAGTGGGCGATTCGCACCGCTAGGCATAGCACCTCACAGCAATGTAAATAAACGTAACGAAGCTTACACTAATGAGGTCATCACCACCCGGCGAGGTGCCTCTAGATATTCTTTAGACTGAATCTCCACAATGCGACTCATCGTGCGTTGGAATTCATGTGCCATCGCCCCGCTGGTGTAGAGCTCTTCGGCTGGGCAGGCCGCACTCATCAGCACTTTTGCTTTTTGGTCGTACATCACATCAATAAACCATACAAAACGCCGTGCTTCCGAGGCCATGCTAGAGGCCATACGAGGAATATCTGAGAGAATCACCGTATGAAATTGCGAGGCAATTTCAAGATAGTCATTCTGCGAACGCGGTCCACCACATAGGGTCGCAAAATCGAACCACACGACGCCTCCCGCCCGTCGCAAAGCATGAATTTCTCGATTTTCGATCTTCATGACCGGATCTTCGTCCGGGATCTCGGCCAGCGTTTCGAAGGCCTTTTTCAAGCGCTGACCGGCCTCAGCATCGTTCGGAAAAATGTAGGCTTGAACCTGCTCCATGGAGCGACGCCGGTAATCAATACCTGCGTCGACGCTCAACACATCTAGGCCATCATTTAAAAGGCCAATCGCCGGTAGCACCCGATCCCGGTGCAAACCATCAGGGTACAAACCATCAGGCCTGTAATTCGAGGTCGCCACCAAAATAACGCCGTGCTTGAACAGCCCGCGCAGGAGGCGCTCCAGGATCATCGCATCGGCGATATCCGAAATATGGAATTCATCGAAGCAAAGTAGTCGGTATTTGAGCGCCACTTTTCGAGCAACTTCATCGAGCGGATCACTAGTACCGCGCAGGCTCTCCAATTCACGGTGAACACCACGCATAAATTCGTGAAAATGCACGCGAAGCTTGCGGCGGACATTGATCACCGAATAAAAGCTGTCCATCAAAAAGCTCTTACCTCGACCCACCCCTCCATAAAGCCAAATACCCTTGGGCACTACAGGTCGCTTAAACATACGGTTCAAGGTACCGACGCGTTGTCCCTTAAATACCTGCAACTCATCATGCAAACGCTGTAAGCGTGCAACCGCAGCCAGTTGGGCTGCATCCGCCACGTAATCACGCGCGGCGAGTTGCTGCTGAAAGTACTCGGAAACACTCACGGCTAAAAGTTCAACGCAATATGTTGATACAGCACGGTAACCATCGGATGGGCCTGGTCGTGCTCAGTAATCACATATTCAAAGTGCGTTTATCGGTAGCCAATGCGGCCTCACGCATCACTTCGGACAAAGACGGATGAGCATGGCAAATACGGGCGATGTCTTCCGCCGAAGCCTTGAACTCCATAGCCAGCGTCGCCTCCGCAATTAGATCCGAAGCCGCAGCCGCGACGATATGCACGCCCAACACTTCATCCGTGGTCGCGTCGACAATCATTTTCACAAAACCATCACTGCTTCCCATACCTAGCGCGCGCCCATTGGCCGCGAAGGGGAATTGCCCAGTCTTCACGGCGCGCCCTTCAGCTTTGAGTTGCTGCTCGGTCTTACCGACCCAGGCAATCTCGGGTGAGGTGTAAATGACCCAAGGTATGCAGTTGTAATCCAGGTGCGGTTTTTGACCCGCCAGAATCTCGGCAACCAAAACGCCCTCGTCTTCCGCTTTGTGCGCCAGCATTGGTCCACGCACGACATCACCAATCGCGAAGACGCCAGACTTAGCCGTTGCACAATGCTCGTTCACTGGAATGAAGCCACGCTCATCGACCTTCAAGCCTATCGCTTCAAGGTTGAGATTATCGGTGTTCGGCACCCGTCCCACTGAGACGATCAAGCGATCCACGCTCAAGGTTTGAGCAAGACCCTTTGCGTCGGTGTAGGCGATATTGATTTCTTTGGCCGCCGTCTTGACCTCGCCAATTTTGACGCCGAGCTCGACTTTCAAGCCCTGCTTCGCAAACAACTTCCAAGCCTCTTTCGAAACTGAATCATCACAGGCCGCTAGAAAACTTGGCATGGCTTCGAGAATCGTAACGTCCGCACCCAATCGACGCCAGACCGATCCCAGTTCCAAGCCGATCACCCCTGAACCGATGACGCCTAAGCGCTTGGGTACCGCGCTTAAGGAGAGGCCCCCTTCGTTGTCGCAAATTCGTTCGTTATCCACCGCAACGCCGGGCAGGTGCCGCGCCTTCGAACCGGTCGCAATAATGACCTTACTGGCTTCGACCAGGCTCGGGGTTGCATCACTGCCTACCTCAAGCTGATACAAACCGCCCGCCTCACCAACAAACTTACCGTGTCCTTTAAGCCAGGTAATTTTGTTCTTGCGAAACAAGAATTCGATACCCTTGGTCATCTTACTGACAATGCTCTCCTTGCGAGCCAGCATTTTTGTAAGGTCAAGCTTGACACTGCCAACACTGATACCGTGATCTTCCACATGATGAAGAATATTCTCGAACTCTTCCGAACTTGCCAACAGTGCTTTCGAAGGAATACAGCCGACATTCAAGCAGGTTCCGCCAAGGGCCAGTTCACCCTTAGGATTTTTCCACTTCTCGATCACGGCTACTTTAAAGCCCAGCTGGGCTGCTCGAATCG
>JANLRI010000585.1:0-16748 GCA_031361565.1 Betaproteobacteria bacterium
TCGCCGCGTAATCGTCGCCTCCAATAATGCCTTCAATATTGAAGCGCCGATAGAATTTTGCTTGCATCGCATGCTCTTTGAAAACCACGCAAGAGGCTTGAGTTGCTTCGCCAGAGGTATGACTGATATCGAAGCATTCGATATGCAACAGATTTAGATCACCGGTGTCATCAAGCCCGAGCGCACGCACTAAGGCGCGCGTGCGAGCCTTTTGCGACCCCTCTTCGGAAAGTAGTCGGGTGAGTGCGATACGGGCATTTTGCTCGGCCATATCTAACCACCGACGACGAACCGATTGCGGCTGGAAAATCCATTGCACCGACTTTCCGGCCTGTACCTGGAGATGCTCGATGATCGCCTCAGACGCCAATTTGGCATTGCCAATCAAAATACTCGGCACTAAATTATCAAGGTAATGCTGAATCAAAAATGCTTCAACAATCTCGGCCTGCGATTCCGAATCATCAGTAAACAGCGAGCCATGAATCGGGAAATACGGTTTATCCCCCAAGTGCCTGCCGCCTCGCACCATGGCAAGATTGACGCAAATTCGACCGCCCTGCACCACCACGGCGATGATGTCGGCATCGGTGTCGCCCAAGGTTTCCATGCTTTGACCTTGCTGCACACGCCTTAAGGAGGTCATTCGATTTCGAACAACGGCGGCATCTTCAAAGCGCAAGTCCTCAGCCGCAGCGAGCATCTTGACCTCAAGATCCTTAAGGACCTCATCTTGACCACCTCGTAAAAACTTTAGCGCCGCGTCGGTGTCGGCGCGATAGTCTTTCTCCGAAATCTTGCCAACGCAAGGCGCACTGCAACGCTCTATCTGATGCATTAAACAAGGTCGAGATCGATTGCTATAGATGGAGTCTTCGCAGGTCCGAAGGCGAAACACCTTCTGTAATACCTGGATGCTTTCCTTGACCGCCCAAGCACTCGGGAAGGGCCCAAAGAACTGGCTTTTCTTATCAATAATGCCGCGGTAATAGGCGATGCGCGGAAATGCATGGGCGCTGAACTTCAAGAGCGGATACGACTTGTCATCTCGAAATACAATGTTGTAGCGAGGACTGCCCGCCTTAATGAGATTATTTTCAAGGAGCAAGGCCTCTGCCTCCGAGGCCGTCACCGTGGTATCAATGCGCACAATGCGCTCGACCATGTGGGCAATACGCGGACTCGATACCGTCTTTTGAAAATACGACGATACCCGCTTCTTGAGATCCTTGGCCTTACCTACGTACAGTAAGGCCTCAGCCTCTCCGATCATCCTGTATACGCCTGGGCGAGTGGGCAGCTTGGCAAGAAAGTTTTTCGCGTCAAACGCTTCCGCATTTTGATCAGCGAGTACCTTCACCTCAGCTCTCGCCACTTCGGCGCTTGGCTCAGGCGGCGTCGTTGGCTCAGGCGGCAGCGTTGGCTCAAGCGGCGTCGTTGACTCAAGCGGCAGCGTTGGCTCAAGCGGCAGCGTTGGCTCAAGCGGCGGCGTTGGCTTGAGAGAAGGCGTTGAGTCGCGAACTTGCGAATTAGACATTGCGTGGACTGCTGAGGGTCTACTTTAGCGAAGCGGGTGATCAGTGAGCAACTGCGACATCTAGCGCAGCAATCGGCTGAGGCGACGATCAAAAGCAGCACTACGCTTCCAGCTTAAATCGCACAGGATCGCGTCTGCGCTGCTCGGTTGATTGCACACCAGGACCATATCGCAACCCGCCTTGAAAGCCGCCTGCGCCCTCTGCTGCATATTGCCGGCAACAGATGCCGCCTCCATGGTGAGGTCATCGGAAAAGATCAGACCATCAAACCCGAGCTGCTTTCGCAAAATCTTCTTCAACCATACCTCGGAAAATCCCGCGGGTTGTGAGTCGACTTCGGGATAAATAACATGGGCAGGCATGATCGAAAGCAGGGTCTCGCCCATCCAGCCATAAGGTGCGGCATCTTTTTCAAGAATGACTTTCTTGCTACGCTCGTCAATGGGTATTTCATGATGTGAATCGGCTTTAGCATAGCCATGGCCAGGAAAATGTTTTCCGCAATTACCCATGCCCGAAAGCAGGAGACCGTGCGACAAGCTCCTGGCCAACATCGTCACCACCCTGGGATCGGCGTGTAGCGCTCGATCACCAATCACCGAGGACTGACCATAATCCAGGTCTAACACCGGTGTAAAACTTAGGTCGACGCCTACCTCTTTGAGTTCACGTCCAATGATTTCGCCGAGGTGGGTGGCTTGCTTGCATGCGCCCAACACATCTTTTTCCCACCATTGGCCCAATTCAAGCATGGGCGGAATTCGAGTAAAGCCTTCTTTAAAACGCTGCACCCGACCGCCTTCATGATCCACGCAAATAAGAAGTCGCGGCGTGCGCAGTGCGCGAATTTCGCTACACAACTCGGTCACCTGTTCGCGACTCTCAAAATTTCGCGCAAACAAAATAACTCCGCCGACCATGGGATGCGATAAGCGGGCGCGATCGTCCGAGCTTAATGCCAAACCTGCGACATCGACAACTACGGGACCTAATTTGACATTTTTCATGGGTAATTTTCGCTTCGATTTTTCTTGTTGAAATGGTGTGATTGAAATTTTAAGAGGCTTGCGGCGAATAACTTGACGATCAGCTTTGGCGACCATGGCTCGTTTCGATCACCACAAAGGCCAATGCACTATCGATCTCATCCGATAAGGATACATGCCAACTTAAACCAAGCCTCTCGCAATAAGGCAAAAGCTCTTTCCTGGGATAGGCCACTGGTTTTCCGTTCTTGTCGTTCAGGACTTGTAAGGATTGCAAAGTCATTGGCCCACGCAGTCCCAATCCGAGTGCTTTTGAGAAGGCCTCTTTGGCGGCAAAGCGCTTGGCAAGATAGCGCGCCGCATACCCCGGCCCGTGCTGTGTTTTTGCACGTCGCCGCGCGAACTCAAGGAGTTCATCTGGGCCGAGCACGCGCCGGGCGAACTTATCCCCCCAACGCTCCAAGAGATCTTGGATACGCTGTATCAAGACAATATCGGTACCGATGCCATAGATCATTGGATCACCCGTTTAAAAGTCGTCACGCCCCTTCCAATGCCCGAGAAACGCGTAATCAGTCTTAATCGCTCCGATGCGCTCCGATGCGCTCCGATGCGCTCGGAAGCGCTCCGATTCACCCTTAAGTAATCGTTTGCGCCTCGCGCATCAAGCGCTTCATTTCACGAACGGCCTCCCGAATCCCTACAAAAACCGAGCGCGACACTATCGCATGTCCAATGTGAAGCTCGCGAATACCGGGCAAGGCCGCCACAGGTTGAACATTGAAATAGTTCAGAGCATGGCCAGCATTAAAGCGCATACCTGCAGCTCGGACGGCTTCGCCAGCACGGGCAATTTTGGTGAGCTCAGTTTGAACCGCTTTGCTTTCAGCATCTCGGCCCTTGGCATGAAAAGCGTGGGCATAAGGACCGGTATGAATTTCGCAAACCTGAACTCCAAGTTTCGCTGCCGCCTCCACCTGCGCAAGGTCGGCGTCGATAAAAACGCTCGTCATCACACCCTGATCTCGAAGCTTCTTAATCGCTTTGCCAACGGTCTTGGCATTAGCAATCACGTCGAGTCCACCTTCGGTGGTGATCTCATGTCGTCCCTCCGGAACCAGCATGGCCATCTCGGGCTTGAGCTTCACGGCAATGGCAACCATCTCATTGGTCGCAGCCATTTCCAGATTGAGTTTGATATGCGTGAGTTCTCGTAGCCGACGAACATCTTCATCTTGAATATGACGACGGTCCTCACGCAAATGAACGGTAATGCCATCTGCACCCCCGAGGTGCGCCTCGACAGCCGCCCAAACCGGATCAGGTTCGTAGGTCAGGCGCGCTTGACGCACGGTTGCGACATGGTCGATATTGACGCCGAGTTCAATCATGATTCTGCTACAAAGTCTTGGAGGTGACGAAAAATTTGGCGAGTCTTAAGAGGCTTGCCACCGAGCTGCTCAGCGAGCAATTGACGCATCATTTGCTTTAATTCCGAGCGACTTCGCTCAGACTCAAACTGTAATTGTGCCAAATCCAAAAGCGATTGACCTGAAACTTGTAAATGCCCCTGTTGAGTAGGCCGAGGAGCACTACCCGCCACGGCTTGAATATCGCCTCGAAGGCGGACAAACCCTTGTCCAGATTCCCAACGATATTGCCGATCCGCCTGAATCGCCAGGCCACGCGCGTCCTGGCTCAAATCTGGCGCATAACCGCTTTCTTGCAGCAAAGTCCATTCAAATTGCCGCAAGCCTACTTCGATGGATTCGTTGGACTCACTCGAGCCAAGCGCCTCCAGGGCAAGGTAGTAGGCCTCAAAAAGATGCTCCTGCGGATCGTGGCGTTGTAAGAGCCGAAGCAGGAGTTCGTTCAAATAAAAAGCGCTGATCAAGGCCTGAGCCTGGGGCAAGAGAATACCTCCCATCCAATCGGCCTGGTTTAAGTTATGCAACTCTAATTGACCACTGGTACGAACCAAAATCGGTTGAAACATTTGCGTGATCGCGCGCAGACCGGAATTGGGCCTTTTGGCACCTTTCGCAACCGCCGCAAAGCGACCCGTTTTTTCGCCAAACAACTCGACGACCAGACTTGTTTCACGATAGGGCACGCTATGCAGCACGAAGGCCATCTGCTCAATGCTGACGGCGGCGCGAGACGCCCTGCGTCTGGGCTTCGGGCTGGCAGTAGGAAGGCTTTCGGCGCTGGAATCCTTATTCGTAGCCATAGGCCTTAAGAGATTGCTCAGTGTCCGCCCAGCCACTTTTGACTTTGACAAAGACTTCGAGAAATACCTTTGCATCGAAAAGCGTTTCCATCGACTGACGAGCCTCAGAGGCAATGCGCTTCAACACTTCGCCGCCACGCCCCAAAACAATTGGCTTTTGCGAGTCGCGATTCACAAAGATGGTCGCGGCGATTCGCTTAAAGCCACCGACCTTGCCGGCCGAGTCTTCCTCGGTAAATTGCTCGATCACTACCGTTGTTTCGTAGGGGAGTTCATCGCCTAAAAGGCGGAACAGTCGTTCGCGAATCAGTTCCGCGGCCAGAAAACGCTCGGATCGATCCGTCACTTCGTCTTCGCCAAAGATGGCAGGCGCAACGGGCAAATTTTTCGCGCAAAGATTGGCTAGCAAATCGACCTGCTTGCCCTTTAATGCGCTAATGGGCACGATTTCTTCAAACCGTTTGAGTTCGCCTAATTTTTGAAGTTGCGCGAAAACATCCGCCTTGTCTTGAATTCGATCAACTTTATTGAGAGCAAGGAAGATTCGCTGGGTACTCGGAATGTAGTCCAACAATTGTTGATCTGCCCGTGTCCAGCCTGAGCCCGCATCGCTCACCATCACCACCAAGCTAGCCTCCATTGCCACTTGCAACGAGGTTTTGTTTAGCACTTTATTGAGCGCAAGATTCGATTTCGTCTGGAACCCTGGGCTATCAATGAAGATCAATTGTGCAGCAACACCCTGTTCTTCGGTTTGTGTGCGAATGCCCAAGATGCGATGACGCGTGGTTTGAGATTTGCTTGATGTGATCGACAAGCTTTGGCCCACGAGGCTATTCAGCAGTGTTGATTTGCCTACATTAGGCCGACCAACAATTGCGACATAGCCACAATGAAAATCTTCGGTAGGAATGGGAGTATCTGGCAAAGTAAACCTAAATTCGCCGAGCAACGAAACCTCGCTCAGCCTAAGATAAAAAGCTGAAAACGCCTAGGCGTCTTCAGTACAATTAAGCGGCGCTCAATAAATCAGAGCTACCCAAGTCCGCCCCACCTGAGGGGACCCCCGAGGGTACAACGGCGCCAAGAGGTAGCCCATTTTTGACCGACATCTCAAGCTCAGGCGAAGCTGCTTTTGCACTCTTTTTAGCAGCCATTTTCGCCTTACTCGCTCGGCTCGATTTTGACTTAAGAACAGAAGCGGCATTTTGCGCTAACTGAAAAGCTGCTTTAGCCGCATTTTGCTCGGCCGCACGGCGCGTCGCGCCACTGCCCAGCACATGGATGTCGAGTTTCGGAATAGAACACTGGACCTCAAACTCCTGACTATGGGCCGCGCCATGAGTGGCCACAACCGAATAAGCCGGCAAGGGCAATTTAAGTCCTTGTAAAAACTCTTGCAACAGGGTTTTTGCGTCCTTGCCTAGCGTGTTAGGGTTGACATGATCCAAGACCGGTTGATAAAGCCTTCTGACTGTGGCTTGCGCTGCATCAAAGCCACCTTCCGAATAAACTGCGCCGAGAAGCGCCTCAAGACAATCGCTCAAAATGGAGGGGCGTTTAGAGCCCCCACTTTTCAACTCGCCATCGCCCAATAAGAGACAGGGGCTGAGTTGCAAGCGCTGTGCGATCTCATAAAGGGTTTGCTGTTTCACCAGGTTCGAGCGTAAGCGAGAAAGATCGCCTTCATCCAACTCAGGATAACGTTCGACCAACAAAGCCGCCATGACACAGCTTAGTACGGCATCACCGAGAAACTCTAAGCGTTCGTTGTGGGTTGACCCAAAGCTACGATGTGTCAATGCTTGGCGCAACAATCCAGCGTTTTTAAACGTGTAACCTAGACTCTGCTCAAGCGATGAGGCATTCATAAGACGTTACTGGCTGCTCCCCTCGAAATCGAAAACGAGGGAAAGTGGCGAAAAAAGCGGGATCTTTTTGGAGTACCGATAACTGACGACAGACTTACCCGATTTGCTGTCCACGATTAAATCGGCGCCTCTAATAGAGGTGATGTCTTCAATCGCGGAATAGCGCTCGAAGCTACTGGCAGCCTCCGCCACCGACTTAGGCGAATCGGCACCAATCTTTTTGACGATACGATCAATTTTGAGATATTCGGCGTAGATTGGAAAAGACTTCAGGCCGATGAGGCCAAGACCACCCAAAATGACCACATAAAAGATCAGCCCAAAAAAGCCGAGTCCGAGTTGTTTGCGTCGCGGCACGGCTGGCAGAAGATTAGAGCTTGCTTTAACCATTAATGAAACGATCCAATTCGTTTGAAGTTACTAAAGTTCATCCACACAAAAAAAGCACGCCCGACCAAATTGCCTTCCGGTACAAAACCCCAATAGCGACTGTCCAAACTATTGTCTCGATTATCGCCCATCATGAAGTAATGACCTTGAGGCACTTTACAGGTTATTCCGTTCCGGTCGTACTTGCAATTTTCCCAATAAGGAAACTTGCCCTGAGATGAGATGGAAGACGATTTTCCCAATTCTGTCAATACCTTATGTTCGACTTCTCCTAGTTTCTCTGAATATTGAGGGGAGTAGTTCAGTCGATCTGGATCGTAAAACTCACCCGCCACAGCGAGTTCGATCTTTTGGCCGTTAATCGTCAATTTTTGATCGAAAAACTGAATGGTATCGCCGGGGAGCCCTACCACGCGCTTGATGTAATCGACGTTGGGATCGGGTGGATACCTAAAAACGGCCACATCACCTCGTTTTGGAGCACCAGTTTCAACAATTTTGCTATGAATCACGGGCAATCGAATGCCATAACTAAACTTATTGACAAGAATTAGATCGCCAATCAGGAGCGTCGGCAACATTGACCCCGACGGAATCTTGAACGGTTCTGCAATAAATGAACGCAAAAAGAAGACTACAAAAATGACCGGAAATAGTCCTGCGGTGTATTCAATCCACCAAGGCTGATGCTGATCCCCGCGCGCTTTACGTTTCGGGCCGAACAGAAATTTCTCAAGCAGCCAAGCCACAAAAGAGACAAAAAGCAACAGGGTAAGGATGAGAGGAAAGTTCATTTGTCGTCCACTTGCAAGACCGCCAAGAACGCTTCTTGGGGAATTTCTACCGACCCCACTTGTTTCATGCGTTTCTTACCGGCTTTTTGTTTTTCTAGTAATTTCTTTTTACGGGAAATATCGCCACCGTAACACTTTGCGAGCACGTTTTTTCGCATCGCCTTGATGTTTTCACGGGAAATAATATTGGAGCCAATCGCCGCTTGAATGGCCACGTCATACATTTGACGAGGAATGAGCTCGCGCATCTTAGCCGCTACATCGCGGCCGCGTTTGAGTGCAATACTGCGATGCACAATTAAACTTAAGGCATCCACCTTTTCTGCATTCACCAAGATGTCCAACTTGACCACGTCAGAGGCCCGGTACTCCCTAAACTCGTAGTCCATCGAGGCATAGCCACGCGACACAGACTTCAACTTATCGAAGAAATCGAGCACGATTTCGTTCATGGGTAAGTCATAGGTGAGGTGCACCTGACGGCCGTGATAGGCAAGATTGGTTTGCACGCCACGCTTACCTGTACATAAGGTAATCACCGAACCGACGTACTCCTGCGGAGTAAAGACTGTGACACTCACAATCGGCTCACGAATTTCTTCGATCTTGGCAGGGTCGGGCATCTTTGAGGGGTTCTCAACCTGCAGCAAGGTACCGTCACGCATCAAAACCTCGTACACCACGGTAGGGGCGGTCGTGATGAGATCCATGTCGAATTCACGCTCAAGCCGCTCTTGCACAATATCCATGTGCAACAAGCCAAGGAAACCGCAGCGAAAGCCAAAGCCAAGAGCCTGGGAAACTTCCGGCTCGTATTGCAGCGATGCATCGTTGAGCTGAAGCTTCTCGAGCGCATCACGCATGGCTTCATACTGGTTAGATTCAACCGGGTACAACCCCGCAAAAACCGAAGGCTTAATTTCCCGAAAACCCGCCAGGGCTTCGGTCGCCGCCGGATTCACCAGGGTAATGGTATCGCCCACTTTAGCGGCTTTTAGTTCCTTGATGCCCGCAATCACAAACCCCACGTCACCCGCCTTGAGCATGGGTCGCGGCTCAGATTTTGGGGTAAACACACCGACGTGTTCGCACAGATGGGTGGAGTCGGTCGCCATCAAGAGCAACTTATCTTTCGGCTTAATACGACCGTTAAAGACTCGAACCAACATGACCACGCCAACATAGTTATCGAACCACGAATCGATGATCAGCGCTTGCAGAGGTTTGTTTTCATCACCCTTGGGCGCGGGCACTTTGGCGACCACCAGTTCCAGGATTTCATCGATGCCCAAACCGGTTTTGGCACTGGCTCGGATTGCGTCGGTCGCGTCAATTCCAATCACATCTTCAATTTCTTGTGCAGCGCCATCAGGATCGGCCGAGGGCAAATCCATCTTGTTTAGAACAGGCAATACTTCTACGCCAAGGTCTAGGGCGGTGTAGCAATTGGCCACAGTCTGGGCTTCAACACCTTGTGTGGCATCGACCACCAGAAGCGCGCCTTCGCAGGCGGAAAGTGATCGACTCACTTCATAGGAGAAATCCACGTGACCTGGGGTGTCGATCAGATTTAGGTTATAGATCTCGCCATCGAGCGCCTTGTACTTCAGCGCGGCCGTTTGAGCCTTAATGGTGATGCCCCGCTCTTTTTCCAAATCCATGGAATCGAGAACCTGCGCCTCCATTTCACGGTCGGAAAGTCCGCCGCAACGCTGAATCAAGCGGTCGGCGAGAGTTGACTTGCCATGGTCAATATGGGCAATAATCGAGAAATTTCGGGTGCGTTGCATCGAGATGAGGGGCCTCTGGAGCTCTTATTCTTATTGGCTCCAAAACCCGCCATTCTACTTCATTGCTTTGGTTTGACCGGCTCGGCCCAAAAGCAAAGCCGGTCGAGGTGAAGATTATTTCAAGACTACGGGGCGAATGGGTACGAATTGCGCACCATCTCCGCGACGAACCAAAAGTGCGGAAGATCGCGTTTTATCGAGTTTTGCGGCCATTTCGGCAAACTGCTTTGCGCTGGTGATATCTTGGTTGTTCAAAGCAAGCAAGACATCGCCCGGGCGAATTCCTGAGCGCGCACCCGGACCATCGACGGTCTCAACCACGACGCCGTTCTTAACTTTCAATTGGGTACGGCGCTCGTCCGAAAGATCACTTACCGCCAAACCCAAGGAGTTGGCGGCGGTTGCAACTGGGGGAACGGGTTGGGTTGGGGTGGCAGGCTTGCCCGGAGCCGCGGCCAATTTGTCGGGTTCAATTTCCGCCACCGTCACGGTCAACTCTTTAGTGGCGCCTTTGCGCCAGACCGAGAGATTCACCTTGGAGCCGGGCTTGGTCGCCCCCACGATGCGTGGCAGTTCGTTAGATTTGTCGAAAGACTTGCCGTCAAAGCGCGTAATGATGTCACCTGCTTCGATGCCGGCTTTATCCGCGGGACCGCCACCTTCAACATTGCGTACCAAGGCTCCCGAGGCTTTAGCCAAACCTAGGGGCTCAGCGACCTCCTTGGTTACGTCGGTAATTCCGACGCCGATACGGCCGCGCACCACTCGACCAGTGCTCTTGAGCGAATCCGCAACACGGGTGGCCTCGTCGATCGGGATCGCAAAGGAAATACCCGCGAAGCTGCCAGTGCGGCTATAGATCTGGGAATTGATGCCTACCACTTCACCAGACATATTGATCAAAGGGCCGCCGGAATTGCCGGGGTTTACAGCCACATCAGTTTGAATGAAGGGCAAGAAATCGCCAGTGTCACGCCCCTTAGCAGAGACGATACCTGCAGTCACGGTATTTTCGAGCCCGAAAGGCGAACCAATGGCGAGGACCCATTCACCTACCCGAATTTTGGTTGAATCACCTGCGGTAAGGCGCGGTAAACCAGTCGCTTCGATCTTCACCAAAGCCACGTCGGTGCGTTTGTCAGACCCGATTAACTTTCCTTTAAACTCGCGCTTGTCGGTCAAGGTGACGTAAATTTCGTCGGCACCATCGACGACATGATGATTGGTTAACAGAAAACCGTCGGCGGAAATAAAGAACCCGGAACCCACTCCCCGTGGAACCTCGTCACCAGGACTTCCACGAGGGGACTGAGGGCCCTGAGGACCCTGGCCAGGCGGGAAGAAGCGCTTGAAAAACTCGAAGAAAGGATCGTTCTCGTCCATGCCTTCGGGCGGACGAGGGGTACTTCGGCCTGGCACAGGAGGGGCTTTGGCCTCGGCCTTCACTTTTTGAGTGGTACGAATATTGACGACAGCCGGGCCAACCTTTTCCACAAGGTCCGCGAAATCGGGCAAATTACGCCCTTGGGCATAGGAAAGGCCTGGAGTCAGCAATCCCAAGCTTCCAAAGACGGTAGTAGTGCCCATCGCGAGGCTCGTTGCCAACAGAGATGAGGAGAGAAGACGTCGAATCATTTTATTCCTTTGGGTCAAAGTACAGCGCGCGAGGGAACCCGTTTGCACCAGACTAATAGACGCTGAACGTCCCGCCATTGTCGGTCGTTTACATCGCCTCTGACTAACATCCATGAACCACTGTCAAATATAAGCTCGACAACATCTCCAGAACGGGTCCAGGCAAGCAACTTTGATTGATGGTGGGGGCGGCTCAGTTCTTTTTCAACTGTGCGCTGTAATTGGGGACGACTAGTTACAGTTTCAAGCACTCGTGGCATCAATCCCAGCCACCCAATAAGGCCATAGCAGAGCCCAGCCATCATCACCACCGTGATGGCTTGCTGGGTGACCGACCAGCCAGGAAAGAAAATGTGCCCGAATAAAACCGTCAAGGCGGCGCTGGCAAAGGTGATTGCGGCTCGACAACCATAGCGATCCGTCGGTCGCAGTTTGCTGTAAGGGATCTCGTTAAAAACCTGACGGGACTGCATAAGTGTCAGGCCTAAAAGCTAAACTTTTTGAAACACCAGGGTACCGTTGGTGCCGCCAAATCCGAATGAGTTTTTCATCACGGCATCAAGCTTCAGATCCCGAGCCGCATTTGCACAGTAGTCAAGATCGCACTCGGGGTCTTGATTAAAGATGTTCATCGTGGGAGGTGATTTTTGATGATAGAGCGCGAGGACCGTAAACACGGATTCCAAGCCCCCTGCTCCACCGAGGAGATGCCCCGTCATCGATTTTGTGGAATTCATGACCAGGTTTTTGGCGTGACTGCCAAAGGCGGCTTTAACGGCATTGGTCTCGTTCAAATCTCCCAAAGGTGTGGACGTGCCATGGGCATTCAAATAGCCAATTTTATCGCCTGGAAGTTGCGCATCTTTCAAGGCCGACTGCATGCACCGGGTCGGTCCGGCCATATCCGGTGCCGTGATGTGATGAGCATCGCCACTCATCCCAAAGCCAGAAAGCTCGGCATAAATACGTGCGCCTCGAGCCTTAGCATGTTCATATTCTTCTAAAAGTAAAACGCCCGCGCCCTCGCCAAGCACGAAGCCGTCTCGGTCTTTATCCCAAGGACGACTGGCTGTTTTAGGATCATCATTGCGCGTCGACATAGCGCGTGCGGCGCAGAAACCACCCAGCCCCAAGCGGGAGATGGTCGCTTCCGCCCCCCCCGCGATCATCACATCGGCATCGCCGTATTGAATGAGCCTCGCACCGAGGCCAATACTATGCAGGCCCGTGGTACAAGCCGTGACCACGGCCAGATTAGGCCCTTGAGCACCAACCATGATCGACAATTGGCCCGAGATCATATTGATAATCGAGCCCGGTATAAAAAATGGCGAGATTCGACGCGGCCCTTTGGCCGTGTATTCCACATGAGTTTCTTCGATGTAGGGCAGGCCACCAATCCCCGAGCCGATCATGACGCCGACCCGCTCGCGATTCGAATCGGTGATTTCCAGGCCCGAATCTCGTAAGGCCTGCACACCGGCGGCAATGCCGAAGTGGATGAAAGTGTCGAAGTGGCGAGCTTCTTTCGTGGACATGTAGTCCTCGACCTTGAAGCCCTTCACTTCGCCGGCGATCTGGGTGGTAAAGGCCGAGGGGTCAAACCGGGTGATTCGGTCGATGCCCGATTGCCCGGCAAGCGCGGCCTGCCAGGTGCTGTTTACGTCCAGGCCTAAAGGCGAGATGGCCCCAAGGCCCGTCACCACAACTCTTTTTTTTGCCATAAGCTTGTCGAGAAATCTCTAATGCATTAACTTTGACTAGGCGGCTTTCTTATGCTTGTTGATGAAGTCGATGGCTTCTTTCACCGTGGTGATTTTCTCCGCTTCTTCGTCCGGAATTTCGGTCTCGAATTCTTCTTCGAGAGCCATGACTAACTCGACCGTATCGAGAGAATCAGCACCAAGATCATCCACAAAGGACGACTCAATCTTGACTTCAGCTTCATTGACACCGAGCTGTTCCGCCACGATTTTCTTAACGCGCTGTTCGATATTTTCCATTCCGTTCACTCCTGTAGAACTTATTTTTGCGTCGCAGCCCATAGTGCTTTGACTCTAAATGCGGCGCGATTGTAACAGTCGCGCCACCCAATTCAACTTCCGCCCCTTAAAAATGAGGCGTTAGTCCATATACATCCCGCCGTTTACATGGAGGGTTACCCCAGTAATATAACCGGCCGAGGCCGAAGCGAGAAAGCTGACCGTTTCGGCGATGTCTTTTGGCTCACCCAAACGGCCTAGTGGAATTTGTAGCGTCAGGCCTGCAATCTGCTCAGGATTTAAGGCCCGCGTCATGTCGGTATCGATAAACCCCGGGGCGATGCAGTTCACCGTGATGTTGCGACTGCCCAGCTCGCGCGCCAAAGCCCGTGTCATTCCGGCCACGCCCGCTTTCGAAGCTGCGTAGTTTGCCTGCCCGGCATTACCCATCGAAGCGACGACAGAAGTGATATTGATGATGCGTCCAGTTCGTGCCTTCATCATGCCGCGCATGACCAAACGGCTCATTCGAAACACTGCGCTGAGATTAGTATCGATGACCGCGGACCAATCTTCGTCTTTCATGCGCATCGCGAGATTATCGCGGGTGATGCCAGCATTATTGACGAGGATGGCGACCGATCCTTCCGTCTTACTGATCGACTCGACTAAGGCTTCGCAACCTTTCGCATCGGTCACGTTGAGGCAGGCGCCGCGCCCGGTGTGCCCTGCCGACTGCAGATACTCCGTAATCTTTGCTGCGCCCTCTTCTGAGGTCGCCGTACCAATCACTGTGGCGCCCGAACGGGCTAGAGAAAGTGCAATAGCCTGCCCGATGCCACGACTGGCCCCAGTCACTAGCGCCACTTGGCCAGAAAGGGATAAAGTCGATTGAGGAATGGAAGCTTCGGTCATGTTGCGCGAATCGCTTCTAAAGTTGTTTGTAGACTAGCCGGATCGAAGACAGAGTAAGCCTTGATCTCCTTATCGATGCGTGCGACCAAACCAGTTAATACTTTTCCTGGCCCAAATTCAATCACCGTATCGACACCTTCGGACTTCATTTTTTGGACCACTTCGACCCAACGCACGGGCGAGTAGGCTTGGCGAACCAGCGCATCTTTAATCTCGAAGGGCTCCGCTTTTATAGCGACATCAACATTGTTTACCAGCGGAATTTGCGGCGAGCGTAAGGCCAGCGCCTCTAAAGCAGTTCGCAAGCGATCGCCCGCGGGCTTCAAAAGACTGGAATGAAAAGGGGCCGAAACAGCCAGCGGCAAGGCACGCTTGGCCCCGGCGGCTTTGGCCGCCTCACAGGCCCGGGACACCGCCGCAGCATGACCGGCAATCACCACCTGCGCTGGAGCATTAAAGTTGACTGCTTCAACAACTTCGCCAAGGCCTGAGGCCTGACAGACCTTCTGCACTGCGTCGTCACTCAAACCAAGAATTGCCGCCATGCTTCCCGTACCGACGGGAACAGCCTCCTGCATGGCCTGGGCCCTTAGTCTGACCAGTGGCAAGGCCTCGGCTAATCTCAGGCTCCCTGCAGCGACCAAGGCGCTGTACTCACCTAAACTATGGCCAGCGACCAATGCTCCAGCGGGTCCGCCCGCGGCCTGCCAAGCCGTGAGCGCAGCAATCGCGGCTAAGAGCATCGCAGGCTGGGTATTGATGGTCAACCCGAGCGTTTCGGCCGGACCTTCTGAAATGATTTGACTCAGTGGCGGTCCTGAAAATCCCGGACTCTGAGCGAGAGCTTGATCGGCCTGAGCAATCAATGCCGTCACCGCCGGAAGTGAACTCCAGGCATCCAACATCCCTACGCTTTGAGCACCTTGACCCGGAAATACAAAAGCAATCTTCATGAAGCAAAACTCTGTTTGAGACGAGAATTATTTTCGCTAAGCAACTTTAAGCGCACCGACTAGAGCGTCGCCAGTGCTGCTCCCCAAGTGAAACCGCCACCGACGCCTTCAAGCAGCACATTATGGCCAGACTTCAACTTTCCGGACCGAAAGGCGTCGTCGAACGCCAGCGGCACCGAGGCGGCGGAAGTATTCGCGTGCCGATCGACCGTTACGATCGCTTTTTCGACCCCTAGGCCTAGCCGCTTAGCCGTCGACTGCAAAATTCGGATATTGGCTTGATGAGGTATCAACCAATCAACTTGATCTAATTCCATATTGGCGGCGGCGACCACTTCTCGCCCCACCTGATCGAGCACCGTCACCGCTAGCTTAAAAACCGCTTGCCCATCCATGGTTAGAAACGGATGGCCAGTGATCACGCCATTTCTCACTTGGCCCGCGGTACGCAGCACGGGCTCGTGACGGGCGTCGGCATGAAGTCGGCAGGCATGAATGCCTGGCGTGTCAGAAGCTTCCAGCAAGAGCGCTCCAGCACCATCGCCAAACAAAACACAGGTACCACGATCGGTCCAGTCCAAAATTCGCGAAAACACTTCGGCACCGATGACCAAGGCGCGCTTCGCTAAACCAGTACGAATCATTGCGTCGGCCGTAGCGACGCCATAAATAAATCCGGCGCAAACGGCTTGAACGTCAAAAGCGGCACCGCCGAAATTACCGAGCTCGCGCTGCACATAACAAGCCGTACTTGGAAAAATACTATCGGGTGTAGAGGTTGCGACCACAATTAGGTCGACCGAATCGGCGCTAACCCCGGCCATTTTCAGTGCTTGCCTCGCGGCGTGAGCTCCGAGACTACTGCTGGTATCGCTCTCCGAGGCGAGGTAACGCTGACGAATACCTGTGCGCTCCACAATCCACTGGTCGGATGTTTCCACACCACGCAAGGCCAAGCGTTCGCTCAACATTTGGTTGGTCACGGGTTCGCCAGGCAGGGCCGAGCCCGAGGCAATAATTCTGGAATACTTCATACCGAAACTAGTTTGACATCCGTATTAGGTTTGGCGTCCGAATCATTCGTTTTACTTGCCAGAGCATTTGACTGAGCCAGCTCAGCCAAGTGGGCAAGGCTTATCGATGATATGCCCGCAGCAATTTTATCGACCAACTTGTTTTGGGCTGCATCGTAGGCGCGCTTCAATGCAAAACCAAAACTAAACGCGTCAGCCGAGCCATGGCTTTTAACCACCACTCCTCGCAGGCCAATCAGGCTGGCTCCATTGTAGCGACGATGATCGACGCGCAGCTTAAATTTTGTCAAAACCGGATAGGCTACCAAGCCGACCAGCTTGCTGATCCAATTCTTGCTGAACTCTGCCTTGATGAGTAAGGCCATCATTTGGGCCAAGCCTTCAGAAGACTTCACCACGACGTTTCCAACAAAACCGTCGCACACCACGACGTCGGTGGTGCCACGATAAATGTCGTTTCCTTCAACATTTCCGTAGAAATTCAGACCCCCCTCATTGGCGCTAGCACGCAACAATTCGGCCGCCTGCTTGACAATGTCATTGCCTTTAATGAGTTCTTCGCCGATATTGAGCAAGCCAACGCTGGGCCGCTCCTTGCCTTCCAGACAGGTGGCCAGTGCCGACCCCATG
>JANLRI010000589.1:0-2583 GCA_031361565.1 Betaproteobacteria bacterium
CAAAGCTTCTTGTAAAAACGCTCACGATCGCCTCAGTTAGGTTCAAGCCGGCAATTTGATGAGCCCAATAGCCGCCGAAAGCCTAGCCGCTAAACGATCAAAGGCTAACTCGTTGGGATGCATGTTATCGCGCCAACCGGGTTTAGATGGATCTCCCCAGTCTGGCGGTACCGTGCCTGTAAGGTTAAGGTAATGGACGAAAGGCCGAGAACTTGTGGCCAGCCGTGTCTCCAAAGTTTTGTTCAGAGCGCGAATGAGTTCGCTCATGATGATTGAGCCCTCTTTGATATCGGCTACTTTGCTCTGATCGGGTGTTTGAATGTAATAACCAAGATCAATGAGCGGCCGCTGCATCCATTCTTGCTGACCACCAAAAGCGCTGGTGTAGAACGGAATCGGAAAATCGTAACCGTGGACAATGATGGGGACGCTCTGTCCACTGTCTTTAAGAACAAGCTGAATTTCGTCAACAATGAATTCATAATACTTCAGCAACTGCGCGAGGTGATTTTTCAGGCCTTCGCGATTGATGATGCCATCCGGATGCCCCTTAGGGTTAATCATCGTTTTTAGTTTTTCTTTGACGGTATCGTTTCCACCGCCAGACAGAAAGATTGCGACTGGTTTACTCTTGAGTTTCTCGCGGAGAAAGCCTCTAAACCTAGGCTTGGGTTCGGGATTGGCGGCCAACTGATCGAACACGTTTGCAATGTTCAGCCATGTTCGGTAGTTGCACCATTGCTTGTTATCCGTACCTTCTGTATTAACAACGTATCCAAGCTTTTTTAGGCTTTGAACCAGATCTCCCGTTCCAGGTTCCTTCAGACCAAAGAGCACCCAAGGGTTATCCACCCAGGAATCACCCCATGCCAAAATCAGCCCTTTGCTTGCACTCTTCGCAACAGCATTTGTACTCCAATCTAGTCGTGCAGGATCGTCCTTAAACAATGCTTGAAAACGCCCAACGTCCGCCCTCACTTTTTCATCCATTCGCGCCCGTGCCTTAGGGACCGCTTTGGTGATCTCGAATCCAAAGGCTGTAGCGCCATGGCGCATTTCTTCAGCGCGTGTAATCAGCGCAGCAATCGTCCCTAGCATTGCGGCTATGCCGGTGGAGTAACCCGGGCAAGCATGGGTGGGGTGCGGCGTTACCGACCGATCTCCGCCGAAGTTTAAAAGATGATGCGGCTCACCATCGATCAGAGACTGCTGGGTTGCAGAGACGATCGAAAGGATAATTCTTTCACCCACAGCGATGTCGAGGTGTTGCAATCCAGGCAAGCCGAGCCGGTGTGACTTTCGAGCTGTGCGCCAGGTAATTTGAGGCATGGGTCGCATTTGTGTCGCGGCCGACATTGGCTCAAAGAGTAGCGAAGCAGCGCTTTCAAAGTCTAAGGAATCTTTCAATCCGACCGCACGTAAGTACTGGAATTTGCTTTCTAAGTGCCATTCCTTCAACACGTTGAGTACGGCACCAATGATGGTGGGCGTGTACCCCATGATGATGCCAGCCATGGTGTTCGCTACAAAGACCGCCCCATTTGCGCCACTTGCCGCCGGGTGGCTAAATACTGCTTTTGCAATGGGTGCCTCTAAGCCGTCGGCGTTGACTGGCGTAGTCTTCGCGGTCATGTGCTTCTGAACAAATTTCAGCATAGCGGCATTCAGCGCCTGTCCGTAAAGCTCACCACGTGCGATAACGGCATCGCCGGGGTTGGGCTGAAACATGTACCTTGAAGGCGCAGTGAAATGACCAGGGTATCTTGGGCATTCGGACTTATTCCAGGATAGATCGGTTCCCCCACGGGTAAAGAATTCACTTCCTTGTATTCCGAACCAGTATTCCGTTAATGAAGCGAGAGCCTCGTCTAGAATTTCGCGAGCATCAAATCGTAGTTCTAATTTCGTATCCCCCCCGACAATGGCATGTCTCAACTCATCGGCAATCATGGCGTCGATCTTTGCGTTCGCGGCTTTACAACAAACATCGAAAGCTTTCGCGGGGCTCTCGGCCATCAGCGCGTCGTTAATGCCCTTGGATTCCTGATCGTATTGTTCGCCAGCATCAAGTCCCAAATAAAGACTGCCGATACTGTTATGCAGTCGCTCATACTGACCGCTCACGGAGTAACGCTCGTCTTTATCCAAATAGACCTGAGAGACTAGTTCCCGGTTGGCGACCAGAACACCGTAGGGCGTGCGCAGAATGCCATCATGATCTTCGCGAATTGCCGACCACAGTGCGGCACTTTCGAGACGATCAATTGCATTGCTATCCTCAATGGCCGCTTTCCAGGCTTCTTTAGCGACGGCCCCTCCCTCGCTGATTTCGATCGCTCGGAGGCGGGCAATCGTTTCCCTTCCCTGACGTCCATTCCAAGGAAGACTCATTGGACATTTGCCGTGACTCGCCGCGACCGCCGCTTGTTCGATATTTTTAAGAGCGGTCAAGGAGGGAGCAAAAAGATACATTCCCCACTCAAGACGGGTAATCGCTTCGCGCTCGTCGAAATAATCCTTCTTGTTCGGCTCCAAAGCAACGTTGGCGACTTTTTCTTTACCCTCGTCCTCATAGAGGAATCG
>JANLRI010000604.1:0-2073 GCA_031361565.1 Betaproteobacteria bacterium
TACGGTGCAGTTCCCTGAGGAAAAAACACCTATGTCGCCACGCTTTCGTGGTCTGCATGCGCTGCGTCGCTATCCCAATGGGGAAGAGCGCTGCATTGCCTGTAAGTTGTGCGAGGCTGTTTGCCCAGCGATGGCCATCACGATCGAATCCGATAAACGCGAAGACGGGACACGTCGCACTACGCGCTATGACATTGATCTGACCAAGTGCATTTTCTGCGGCTTCTGCGAAGAATCTTGCCCGGTCGATTCGATTGTCGAAACCCACATTCATGAGTACCACGGCGAGAAGCGTGGCGATCTGTACTTTACCAAGGAGATGCTCTTGGCCGTCGGAGATCGTTATGAGTCGGAAATCGCAGCCAATCGTGAGAAGGATGCTAGCTACCGCTAGGCAATTACCCTATGGATCCCCAAACTCTATTCTTCTGGATCTTCGCATCCATCACGGTGCTCGCGGCATTTATGGTGATCACCTCACGTAATCCCGTCCACTCAGCGCTTTACCTGGTGCTGACATTCTTCTCGTGCGCGGGCATCTGGCTTTTGCTCAAGGCCGAGTTCCTGGCCATTACCCTGGTGCTCGTGTATGTCGGCGCGGTGATGGTGTTGTTCCTGTTTGTGGTGATGATGCTCGACGTCAATATCGACAAACTTCGCCAAGGTTTCTGGAAAAACTTTGCGGTCGCCGGTGTCGTAGGCATGGTGATTTTGATCGAGCTCTCCTTGGTGTTGTTTCATAGCTTTAAAGGTGTGCGCGAGATGGATGCCCCGGCCTTGCCCGCCAACTACAGCAATACCAAAGCCCTGGGCGCCTTAATCTACACGGAATATGTCTTGGCCTTTGAAGTGGCTGCGGTGATTCTCTTGGTCGGTATGGTTGCTGCCATTGCCTTGACCTTGCGTCGTCGCAAAGACAGTAAGTATTTCAATCCGAGTGAGGCGGTTCGCACCAGGGCGAAGGATCGTCTGCGGATTGTGAAAATGCCGTCCACCACGGCGCGAGCCGTGGCGGCTCAAGCTGCGAGGTCAGATGCGGGGGCCGCGCTTGACGCGCAAGCGCCGAGCCCTGCTGCCGCTGGCGGAGTATCCGCTGCCGTAGGCTCCACCGCCACGACGCCTGCGCCGAAAGCTGGGGGTGCAGCATGACTCTTTCTTTAGCTCACTTTCTCGTCCTGGGAGCTGTACTCTTCGCATTGAGCGTCGTGGGAATCTTCTTGAATCGCCGCAACATCATTCTGATCTTGATGTCGATCGAGTTGATGCTCCTGGCCGTGAATCTTAATTTCGTCGCCTTTTCGCATTATCTGGGTGACGCCGCCGGACAAATTTTTGTCTTCTTTATTTTGACGGTTGCTGCTGCTGAATCCGCTATCGGTTTAGCGATTCTAGTGGTGCTGTTCCGTAATCTCGACACGATTAATGTCGAGGATCTCGATAGCTTGAAGGGTTAATCGCAGCCATGAAAACCGCGTATCTCTTGGCTGCTTTCTCCCCCCTGATTGGGGCGATCATCGCCGGTTTCTTCGGCAAGACGGTGGGCCGCACCGGCGCTCACTCTGCGACCATTTTCGGCGTATTTGTTTCTTTGTGCGCCGCGCTCTGGACTTTGTTTGATGTGAATGCGGGTCATACCTTCAATGGCACCTTGTACGAATGGGCCAAGATTGGGAGCTTGAAGTTCGAGGTCGGCTTCTTGATCGACTCTCTTACTGCCACGATGATGTGTGTGGTGAGCTTCGTGTCACTGATGGTCCATATCTACACCATTGGTTATATGTCAGAAGATCCTGGCTATCAGCGTTTCTTCTCCTACATTTCGCTGTTCACCTTCTCGATGATGATGTTGGTGATGTCGAACAACTTCTTGCAGTTGTTCTTTGGTTGGGAGGCGGTCGGTTTAGTGTCGTATCTATTGATTGGTTTTTGGTACACCCGACCGACCGCGATCTATGCCAATTTAAAAGCCTTCTTGGTCAACCGAGTCGGTGACTTTGGCTTCGTGCTCGGCATTGGTTTGGTGCTCGCCTATATGGGCAGTATGGACTACGCGGAGGTCTTTAAAGCCGCGCC
>JANLRI010000633.1:0-17002 GCA_031361565.1 Betaproteobacteria bacterium
AATCCGGACAAGAAACGCATGCAGCGCTTAATGCAGCGCCTGATGGCACGTGTGCAGCGAAAAGGCGTGGTCAAAATAAACCTTTCCTATCAATTGGATCGTTGTCAACCTAGTTGGCTCAGGCTTGAAGTGCGCCGTGCGGATCCGTCGAGTGCTGCTCCTCGTCTCCTATGGATGATTGTAGACGGAACTGTCAGCAAAAATGCCAGCGATCAAATGGGTTTTATAGCCCAGCATGATGCGCTGACCGGTTTGGCCAATCGTCGCCAACTAATGGTTCGAGCTCGCCGGATATTGGAAACTCAGACTGCCCCGGCGGGCGCCGTAGATAGTGATCGCCTTTCGGATTCGAATCTGGTGCGCCCTGTGGATCGATTGCCGCGTGACGGTGTCGTGGCACTTCTTAGCATTGATCTTGATAACTTTAAATCAGTTAACGATTATCACGGCCATTTGATCGGTGACGACGTCTTAACCGTCCTCGCCCGCCGGCTTGCCCATGGAGTACGCAGCGGTGATCTAGTGGCTCGATTGGAGGGTGATCATTTTGTGGTCATGTTACGGCAGGTCAAAGATCGGTCCGAGGCCGCAGCAGTTGCTGAAAAGCTGAGAGACTTACTGAGTTCACCGGTCGAATTGAATGATTGTGAAGTGCAAGTAGGTGCAAGTATTGGTTTGGCGATCGGGCCGGAAGATGGCGCCACGATTGAAGCGCTTTTGGCACATGCAGATCGGAACAGGTATGAGACCCGACAAGTCCTTCGAAGGCATTTGATTGACGATCAACAATATCAAGGATAGTCTTACTGGTAATTTTATGATTACCTGATATGACAGCCTATGATCAATTCGCCTACAAGGGAGGGGTCTTCACCCAGACCCATCCGCAACGTCTTCAAGCGGTCGCGAAACTTTTTGGCTTAGAAGCTCCCGGCTTAGAAACGTGCTCAGTCCTGGAGTTGGGATGTGGCGATGGCGATAATCTCATTCCGATGGCCGCCCACATGCCACGGGCGCGCTTTGTTGGGGTAGATCTTGCTGAAACTCCCATTGCCAAGGGCTCACAGAGAATTGCTCGACTAGGCCTCGGCAATATTCGCTTGCTACAAGCCGATGTCAGTACACTAGGCGACTCTCTCGGGAAGTTCGATTACATCATTGCACATGGCCTGTATTCCTGGGTGCCTCCGTTCGTGCGTGATGCCATATTGAAGCTCGTTCAGGGCTCACTGACGGATCAGGGCGTGGCCTACATCAGCTATAACGCCTTACCTGGTTGCCGCCTGCGCCATTTGGTGCGCGAGATGCTACAGTTCCGGTTTGGGGCCCGAGCCTTCGATATTGAAACCATCCCTGAAGCGCGCGCATTTCTCGCGGCCTATGATGGCTTGTCGGTTGATGCGAACGATCACACCCTAACCGAAGACGTGCCGAAAATTCCGTATCTTGATACGCTCAAGGGCGAGATTCAATTTTCTTTGGCATTGCCCGATTACGTGATGTTTCACGACGATTTGTCGGAGTTTGCAACACCTTTTTATCTCCATGAATTTGCTAAGGCAGCACAGGAGCACGCCCTTCAGTATCTCGGCGAGCCGGGTGTCGAGACCATGTTTCCGAAGGCTGGGAGTGATTCATTTAAGGCTGCTGCGTCGGCCTGGACTCCGCTCAATACGGATGACTGGCTGGCGCAGCAACAGTATCTAGACTTTGCGCTGGGGCGCCGCTTTAAGCAGTCATTGCTATGCAAGAATCTGCGACGAGAAGCTGACCTTGCGCCGGAACCTAAGTTAGAACGTAAAGTTGACGAGAACACAATACACGGCATGCATCTTCGCACTTCCCTGCAGCACGATGCCACTCTAAGTCGGGCGAGCCTGTACAGCCGTGATCTCGTTAAGTTTGAATCCCTCGGCCGAGTGGTGTCTGTCGATGAGCCGATTGCCAAAGTATCTCTTCAGCATTTGGCGCAGTGCTTTCCAAACTCAGTTCCGGTGACGGCACTCATCCAATTGAGTTTGACGAAGTGCCAGGAGCAGGGTCTGAGCTACGAAACCGATGCCACCGTTCAGGCCATGGTTCGACTGCTTTGGTCCTTGGTGCTTTCGGGGCATGCGGAGATTTTTGGTCAAGCCATTTGCGTTGGCGGGCTTTTTACTCCACCGGGCAAAGATGATATGGAATCAAGCTTGGAGCTTGAATTGGTGTGCCCCAAGTTAAGTCCATTTATTGTCGACGCAATCAAGGAGAATCTAGCATTAGCGGGTGCGCTCCATTCCGAGATTCGTCTCGAAGATCGACATTCTCGTGCCCTTGCATTACAAATGGATGGCTTACGATCCATCCGGCAGCTGGCGGGCATCCCAGCGCCGGATGGCGGCGCAGGCGGGGGCCTTGCGAGGACGCTACAGTTTGTTCGATTTTTGGATCGGCAGGGAGCCTTGGTCTGGCCCGCAACTCCCTAAACTTTTGACATGACAGGCCAGGGTGCAACCGCACACTACCAGGTTGTCTCACGCTCCGCTGTCGATGAGATCCGGTGAATGCTTAAGTCCGCACCGTTGAACTCTTCCTCTCGGCTGAGTCGCAAACCCATCGTCACTTTTAAGATACCGTAGACGATAATGCCCGCAAGCAGGGCCCAGGCAATACCCGCCAGCGTGCCAATCAGTTGTGCGCCGAAAGTAACACCACCCAGTCCGCCCAGGGCGGTGGTGCCGAAAATGCCACAGGCCAGTCCACCCCATGCACCGCACAGGCCGTGCAGAGGCCAGACGCCCAGCACATCGTCGATCTTCCATTTGTTCTGAGTCCAGGTGAAGAACTGAACAAAAATAAGTCCTGCGATAGCGCCAGTTACGAGAGCGCCCACGGGATGCATGATGTCCGAACCAGCGCATACCGCGACCAAGCCAGCCAAGGGGCCGTTATAGACGAAGCCCGGGTCATTGCGGCCGATTAGGGCCGCCGCTAAAGTGCCTCCAACCATGGCCATTAAGGAATTGACGGCAACGAGACCGGAGATTTTATCGATAGTTTGCGCGCTCATGACGTTGAAACCGAACCAGCCGACGGCTAGGATCCAGGCACCTAAAGCCAAAAAGGGAATGCTTGAAGGCGGGTGGGCGCTCACTTGACCATCTTTACGATAGCGGCCATGACGGGCGCCGAGCAAAATCACTGCCGGCAAGGCCATCCAACCACCCAGCGCATGCACCACGATGCTCCCTGCAAAGTCATGCACCTCCGCACCAGCGACGGCCTTGATCCAGGTCTGGATGCCAAACTTCTGATTCCAAATGATGCCTTCAAAGAACGGGTAGAAAAAGCCCACGATGACCGCAGTTGCAATCAACTGAGGAATAAACTTGGCACGTTCCGCAATGCCGCCCGAAATAATGGCGGGGATGGCGGCGGCAAACGTCAGCAGAAAGAAAAACTTAACCAACTCGTAACCGTTTTTTGCCGCCAAGCCGGTAGCATCGCCCAGGAAGCTGACCCCGTAAGCGACCGAATAGCCAATAAAGAAGTACATGACGGTCGATACGGAAAAGTCGACCAAGATCTTCACCAGTGCATTCACTTGGTTTTTATGCCGAACCGTGCCCAATTCAAGAAAAGCGAAGCCAGCATGCATGGCCAACACCATGATCGCTCCGAGCAAAATAAATAGCGCATCCGCGCCTTGTTTGAGTCCGTCCACCTAGCCCCCTAAAATAGTTTATTGCCGCGTCTTGGGGCGAAAAGCGTCCCAATTGAACCGAGTGCACCAGGCAAGCAAGAAGCGTGCCTTTTTGGTGCAACAACAGACGATCTGATTTGGTGCGAAAGTAAGCAAAGGAGGGGGTTTTTAGGGCCTGGCAATAAAGCAGTGTGCCGATCGCTAATATATTTGCACCAAACCAATGCGTTGGCGCGGTGGGTTGAAGAGCCTTTTATGAATTATGGCACCGTACTCGATTTGAACCAGGTGCCGATGACTGCTCTCTCATTCTCCGTGATGTTGGTCGAGTTGGCCATCGGCATGAGTTTTAGAAGCACCGCTTGCTGATAGATCGCCTGAGCATTGGCGACGATCAATGCATCCGTGTGAAGCTGAATGTTTTTCGAAATCACTTGAGCGTTATGGCATGCAACGCAGCGCTGCTCAATAATGTTCTTCACCTCACTAAAGCTTGCTAAAGTCATGGTCGCAGAAGTAGTTTTTGCCGAGGTTCGATCAGGTGCCAGCGCAATGATTACTGCGACGATCAACGCGATGCCCGCAGCCCACCATCCCCACTGGATATTTCCTTTGTGGCGAACGATGAAAAATTGACGAATCAGTACGCCCGCCAACATCAAGACCATGAGGACAACCCAATTGTGTCGGGCTTGATACAACATGCTGTAGTGGTTCGACAGCATCGACAGCAGTACCGGGAGCGTGAAATAGGTGTTATGAACGCTACGCTGCTTAGCCCTCTTGCCGTGTATTGGATCGGGCGCTTGGCCTGATTTCATCGCGGCAATGATCTTTTTTTGGCCAGGAATAATCCAGATCAGCACGTTCGCGCTCATGATGGTGGCGATCATGGCACCGGTCAGCAAAAACGCAGCCCGACCCGAAAACAGATGGCATGCGGCCCATGTTGCACACACCACCCAGAGACTGATTAGGATTCCAACGATCAGGTCTGCCTTGTCACCACGCTCGCCGAAGAGGCGACAAATTGTGTTGTAAACGACCCAGCCTGCGATCAGAAACCCCAGGGCCCCCGTGATCGCCATGGCGGGTGACAAATCGAAAACCTTCTTGTCGATCAGATATACACTGGGATTAAACAAATAAAGCACGACGAAAAGCGCAAAGCCGCTCATCCAGCTCGAATAGCTTTCCCAATAAAACCAATGAAGGTGTTCTGGCAAGGCTTTGGGGACACCGAGGTATTTTTGGGGATTGTAGAAGCCGCCGCCATGCACGGCCCATAGCTCACCCATGACGCCTTTGTCTCGAAGGTTCTGATCCTCTGGCGGTTTCAGACTATTATCGAGCCACACGAAATAAAACGAGGCGCCAATCCAGGCAATGCCAACAATCAGATGTAGCCAGCGTAGCAGCAGATTGGCCCAGTCAATGAGGTATGCATCCATCGTCTTGGTTCGCTAAAGTGGGGCTTTATCCATCTCACGAGCCACGATAAGTGGAGTAGCTCCAAGGGCTTACAAGCAAAGGGATGTGATAGTTTTGTTCACTGTCCGCGATCCCAAATTCGATGGGTACCATGTCGAGAAATGCGGGTTCTGGAAGCTTGCTTGAGATCGCTTTGAAGTAAGGCCCAACCTCAAATTCGATGCGATATCGGCCCGGCTTGAACTCCTGATCTTGTAAAAGCGCATGGTCAACTCGCCCATCCGAATTAGTCACCACGGCCTTGATCAGTGTGGGGACGCGCGACGAAATGCTATACAGGCGAAGTGTCATTCCGAGAGCGGGCTTACCGTTGGCGGTATCGAGTACATGTGTAGAGAGTTTTCCCATGGAGCCCTTTCAGTCACTGGCTTTTGCACACAGCATTGTATACAATTTCGCTCATGCAAACGGAACGAATTGTATCTAGCCTGATTCAGGCGATTGCCGATCATCAGCTAAAACCTGGCGCGAAGCTCGGCGAGCAGCGCCTGGCCGATCACTTCGGTGTGTCACGTACGATCGTGCGCCAAGCCCTGTTTCGCTTGGCCGAAAGTAAGTTGGTCGACCTGGCTCCGGGCCGCGGCGCTTCGGTGGCCAGCCCTTCACTTGAAGAGGCCAAGCAAATTTTCGCCGTGCGGCGCACCCTCGAGATACAGTTGGTGAAGGACTTGACCCGAAGCGCTACCTCGAAAGATATTCAAAAGTTGCGCCGCCATTTGAAGGACGAATTGCAGGCGGTAGGCTCTGGGAAAGTGGCTGAGCGCACTCGTTTGCTTGCCGATTTCCACGGCCTCATGGCGCAGTGTAGCGGCAATAGAGTGTTGGCTGCTTTGTTGTTTGAGCTTTCCTCGCGCTGCGCACTGATCACGATGTTGTATCAAAGTGGCGTGGCTGCTCAGCATTCTCATGATGATCATGGCCAAATCATTGATGCCATCGAGGCGGGAGAGGCAAGGCTCGCTGCCCGCCTGATGGAAGAGCACTTACGAAGCGTCGAGGCCGATCTCGATCTGGACGCTAACCGGGCCGAGCTGGGACTCAGCCGCTCGATCGCCAAAGCATTGCAGTAAAGGTCCCCCCATGACAGTCACTATTGAAGCCCTCAATCAGGCGCCATTTAGCGATGCCTCAGCCATGCTCGTCGGCTGCTATGAGCATTCGCCCTGGGTGGCGGAAGCCGCTCTCGCGCTTCGACCCTTCAAAACGCTGAGCCATCTCAAGCAGGCCATGGCCGGTGTGGTGCGCAGGAGCAGCGTCGACCAGAAGCTCAGTTTGCTGCGCGCGCATCCAGAGCTGGCCGGTAAGGCCATGGTGAGCCAAAATCTGACCCATGAATCCAATGACGAACAGAGCCGCGCCGGACTTACTCATTGCTCGCCTGCAGAGTTCGAAAAGCTTCAATCGCTGAACCGGCGCTATAACGAGAAATTCGGTTGGCCATTTATTCTCGCTGTACGCGGGCCACGAGCGCAGGGCTTGAGCCGTGCACAGATCATTGAAACCTTCGAGCGTCGCTTAGGGCAACAATCTGAGGCCGAGATGGCGGAATGCCTGCGCAACATTCATCGCATTGTCGAGATCAGGCTGAATGACAAATTCAACGTAGAGCCGAACGACGGCAATCTGGTTTGGGACTGGGCGGAGAGCCTCGCTCAGCACAGCGAACCCTCCTTCAGGGCTAAGGGCCAACTGGCCACACTCTTCATGACCGAGACCCATCGCAAGGTGGCCGCACAGCTATCGGAGTGGATGAAGGCGTGCGGCTTCGACGAGGTGGAGATTGATCCGGTGGGCAATCTGGTCGGTCGCTATCTGGGCTCGAACCCAAGCCGGAAGGTGGTGATGACGGGCTCGCATTACGACACGGTGAGAAACGCCGGTAAGTACGATGGCCGCCTGGGCATTTTGGCGCCTATGGCCTCGGTGAGGAACATGGTTCGACAGGGCAAGCGATGGCCCTTTACCTTAGAAGTGATCGGATTCGCAGAGGAAGAGGGCCAGCGCTATAAAGCGACCTTCCTGGGAGCAGAAGCGATTATCGGAACTTTCAATCCAAATTATTTGGATCTAAAAGACAGCGAGGGCATCTTAATGTTGGATGCCATCGGTGCGCCACAAGGTAAGGCCGCACTGCTCTCGTTGATCGATGCTCGGGGGCGTCGCCGCGAATTGGTTGACGGCTTTATCGAAATACATATCGAGCAGGGTCCGGTGCTTCTTGAGGGCGATCACCCCTTGGGCGTGGTCACCTCCATCAATGGCTCAGTGCGATTGATGGTCGAAATTCTCGGCGTCGCCAGCCACGCGGGCACTACCCCGATGGCGATTCGTAGAGATGCTGCGATGGCCGCCTGCGAGCTCGGCGTGTATCTCGAAAAACGTGCCGCCGGTGAACCCGATTTGGTGGGTACGATGGGAATGCTGAGCGTGCCAAGCGGCTCCACTAATGTTGTTCCCGGGGCCTGTCAGTTTAGCCTCGATATTCGAGCGCCCGGCGATCTGCAGCGTGATCGGGCCGTGCAAGATGTACTTGCCGAATTGAAGTCTATTTGTGCCCGTCGCGGACTTGCTGTTTTGATCGAAGAAACCATGCGCGCCGCTGCCGCCCCTAGTGCGCCGACGTGGCAGGCACGCTGGGAGCAAGTGGTCGACGCATTTGGGTTGGAAGTGTTTCGCCTGCCCAGTGGCGCGGGTCAC
Organism: Betaproteobacteria bacterium; assembly: GCA_031361565.1. Classification (GTDB taxonomy): domain Bacteria; phylum Pseudomonadota; class Gammaproteobacteria; order Burkholderiales; family Burkholderiaceae_E; genus JAPOKJ01. The sequence goes on from JANLRI010000633.1 coordinate 7,871, forward strand.
GATGCCATGAAAATGGCCGAACTGTGTCCTCAGGCCATGCTCTTTGTGCGCTGCGGCAACGGTGGCATTAGTCATAACCCATTGGAAACCATGACCAACGACGATGCTGAACTTTGTGTTCAGGCCTTCACCCATTATCTAAATCTCTTGAGCTGATATGAGCCTTTTTACCCAACTCGACACCTGGATTGATGAGCATTTTGACGAGGAGGTTGCCTATCTTCAGAAATTAATTCAAGTCCCCACCGACTCCCCGCCTGGCGACAATGCTCCCCATGCCGAGCGGACTGCGGAGCTTTTGGCGGAGTTCGGTTTTCAAGCAGAAAAGTACCCCATTCCCAACGCCGAGGTCAGAGCCTACGGCCTGACCTCACTGACTAATTTAATCGTGCGTCGTCGTTATGGAGAGGGCATGACGATTGCGCTTAATGCGCACGGTGATGTGGTGCCTCCGGGCGAGGGCTGGACCAAGAACCCCTACGGTGGCGAGATTGAAGACGGCAAAATTTACGGTCGCGCGGCTGCCGTGAGTAAAGGGGATTTCGCAAGCTACACCTTCGCTGTACGAGCCCTCGAATCTCTACGCGTTGAACTTAACGGTACGGTAGAACTTCACTTTACCTATGACGAAGAGTTTGGCGGTGAATATGGCCCCGGTTGGTTACTCAAGAACAAATTAACCAAGCCCGATCTCTTGCTTGCTGCGGGCTTTAGTTATCAGGTAGTTACTGCGCATAATGGTTGCCTGCAAATGGAGGTCACGGTGCACGGGAAAATGGCCCATGCGGCGATCCCCGCCAGTGGTGTCGACGCTTTGCAGGGTGCAGTGAAGATTTTGACCGCCTTGTACGCACAAAACAAACTCTACAAAGCGATCCAGTCGAAAGTTGAAGGGATCACCCATCCCTATTTGAATGTTGGCCGCATCGAAGGTGGTACTAATACCAATGTGGTCCCAGGCAAGGTGATGTTCAAGCTGGATCGACGAATGATCCCGGAGGAAAACCCAGCTCAAGTTGAAGCCGACGTGCGCACAGTGATTGGAGATGCCTCGCGCGGCTTTGCGGGTACGGTAGAAATCAAGCGCATCTTGTTAGCGAATGCGCTTGAACCCCTGCCAGGCAACAAGCCACTTGTAGAGGCTTTGCAAAAGCATGGTCAGGAAGTATTCGGTGAACCTATCCCTAGTTCAGGAACACCTCTTTATACCGATGTGCGGCTCTACGGTGAGCACGGAATACCGGCGGCTATTTATGGCGCCGGGCCGAGAACCGTGTTGGAGTCGCACGCCAAGCGTGCCGATGAGCGTTTGGAGTTGGATGATCTACGCAAGGCGACTAAGGTGGTTGCTCGGACGCTGCTTGAGCTTTTGAAAGCCCCGTAAAAATCAACGGGCGCTCATCCTTTAGGATGACGCCCAAGGTCAACCCGCTACCCCTATACTCGTTCACTTGTATAAAGGGGCGGTGTATGTGCAGGTCTTTGCGTTCTCGACTGGGTCTTTTGTTTTCTTTGGGCTTTGCCCTTGGCACAACCCACGCGGCCGACATTAAAAAGTTCTCTCCCGAAGGTGAGGTGGGTGGCGTCAGTGAAGTCCGTGTCCAGTTTTCACAGGCCATGGTGGCGGTAGGCGATAGGAAGGCCTCGGCACCGTTTGCAGTCGCGTGCGCTGTTCCGGCCCAAAGCTATTGGGATGACGAGTTCACTTGGGTTCATGCTTTCGAAACAAGCTTGCCAGCCGGACTAAAGTGCCAGTTCACGCTGCGCAGCAAACTGCAAACACTGAATGGCGAGGCCGTTCGCGGCAAGGCGCTCTACGCTTTTAATACCGGCGGCCCGAGGGTAATAGCTAGCCTACCAAGTATCAATACCGCAGTTGAAGAGCATGCGGCTTTTTTGTTGAGTTTGAGCGCCCCAGTTGAAATGAGTTCGGTCAAAGCCAACGCTTTTTGCTCTTTAGAAGGCGTCGCGGAGAAAGTGCCACTCAAAATTCTTGAGGGCAAGGACCGTCAGGCCATCCTCGAAAGTGCCTGGGGTAAGCGGCCAAAGGAACCGAGCGAGGCCAACCGCTATGAAGATCGTGAACGCAACAGCCTGGTGGTGCAATGTGCGCAGGCGGCAAGCCCCCAATCGCGGCTTGCCATCGTTTGGGGGGCTGGTATTCAAAGCACGAACGGCATCAAGCAAACCCTGACCCGCCGTTTGGAGTTCAAGGTGCAGGAGGCCTTCACTGCGAGCATGACTTGTGAGCGTGAAAATGCTCAGTCTCCGTGTACGCCGATCCGCCCAATTACGGTACTGTTTTCTAGTCCGATTTCGGTCAAACTAGCAGAGCAGATTCGCCTCAAGACATCGGACGGCGCACGCCAACCTAAGCTGAGTTCCGAGGCGAAAAAAGAGGGCATGGCCGATGAGGTCAAATTCATGCCACCGTTTCCAGAGAAGTCCGAGCTCACGATTGCATTGCCGCACGAGATGCGCGATAACTTGGGCCGCGCGCTATCAAATGCCAGTCTTTTTCCACTCTCCATTCGCACAGCTACTGCGCCGCCGCTCGCGAAGTTCGCCAGCGCTGAATTTGGGCTGGTGGAGCGCAAAGCTGATCCGGTTGTACCCATGACTTTGCGCCGTATCGAGATGCCTAAGGATAGCGCTGCCAACGCCTCGACCCAGGCTCCGCTGGCACAGGTTCGGCGCTTAAATGTGGAGGATGACGAAGAGATCCTGCGCTGGTTTGCTCGGCTACGTCGGGCCAGTAACGATGAGGGCAACCAGGGCGCCCCAGAGCGTAAGGATTCACGCGCTCAAAGCTTGCTGCAAAGCTTGAGTCAAGCGGAAACGATTCTATTGCCCAAGCCCAAGGGTGAGGCGAAAGAGGGCGAGTATCCCTTCGAGGTTGTGGGCATGCCGATGCCTAAATCGGGTTTCTTTGTGCTTGAACTCGAATCCAGAAAACTTGGCGAGTCTTTGCTTTCGACCAGGAGCTCGATGTTTGTGAAGACCTCTGTCTTGGTGACCAACCTGTCGCTTCATTTTAGGCAAGGCGCTGAGAATTCTTTAGTTTGGGTGATTACCCTGGATAAGGCTTCACCTGTAAAAGATGCAGCACTTCGTATTACTGACTGCAATGGCAGGAAAGTGTGGGAAGGAAAAAGTGATGTTCAGGGCCAAGCACGAGTGGATCTGAGGCTTGCCGATGTGCTTGAGAAATCGGGTGCCTGTAAAGATGAGAACACCCCGCGCTTCTTGGTGTCCGCGCGCTCTAAGGGTGCCGATCGCATTAGTGACCTAGGTCTGGTTTTGAGTGATTGGAATCGCGGTATCGAAAGTTGGCGTTATAACTTGCCAAGCGCAGACTCCTCAGCCCTCGGACTTCGCCATCAAGCCGTGCTGGATCGTAGTCTGCTACGCGCTGGCGAAACCGTCTCGTTCAAGCTTTTCTCGCGAGAAGAAGTGGCTCGGGGCTTGCGTTATTTGCCGAAAGACAAACTGGCGAAATCTTTAGAAGCTTTTCACATCGGCTCGGGCGAATCCTTTCCGGTGGCAATCATCTGGAAGGACGCTCGTTATGCCAGGGGACAGTGGGCAATCCCTAAGGAGGCCAAGTTAGGCGTTTATGAGTTGCGCATTCCCGGCAGCGATGGCCCAGCGGTGGCGACCTTTAAGGTTTCAGAGTTTAAGTTACCCACCATGACGGGCCGCATTCAACCGAAGACCGAGGCCTCGCTAGTCGCACCCAGCCAATTGCCCCTGGCCTTGCAACTGGATTTTCTCTCGTCCGGCCCAGCTGCCAATCATGCCATGACGGTCTCTGCGCTTATGAGCGACTATAGTCCGAGCTTCGATGGCTATGACGAATTTCGTTTTCGCGAAGTGCCCGGCGGTGGGCGCGATGGTCGAGCCGGTGGTCAAGACCCGGACGATAGCGAGGCCAGTACGGCGCGCCGACTGGTCGCCGACAAGCTTCCAGCCACCTTGGATACTAAGGGTGCCGGCTCAGTCACCCTCGATAAAATCCCCGTCCTCAAAGGCCCCGCTGAGCTACAGCTTGAAGCCAGTTATGCCGATGCCAATGGCGAAATTCAAACAATATCGAATCGGGTCAGGTTATGGCCTGCCGCCGTCGTCGTCGGCATCAAGACCGAGAGTTGGGTGTCGGTTGAAAAGGCACTTAATACTCAGTTACTGGTGCTCAACAACCTCGGGAAGCCACAGATCAATCACACCGTCGAAATTTATGCTCGAGTGCGCGACACGTTAAGCACACGGAAGCGACTGGTAGGTGGTTTCTACTCCTATGACAACACCACTGAGTTTCGCGATCTCGGCCGACTCTGCTCGGCCACCACCAATGCCTCCGGTTTGGCAGGCTGCAAACTGGACATCAAGGCCTCCGGCAATATTGAACTAATCGCGCAAGCCAAAGACAGTGAGGGCCGAATCTCGCAAAGCTATTCCGATATCTGGGTGACGGATCGCGGCGAGCTCTGGTTTGAAGGGGACGATCATGATCGTATTGATCTCATTCCGGAGAAACGCCGCTACCAGCCGGGGGAGACGGCCAGGTTTCAGGTGCGGATGCCGTTTCGGATGGCCACGGCCTTGGTTTCCATTGAACGCGAAGGTGTGATCGATAGCTTCATCGTTCAACTGTCCGGCAAAGACCCGACGCTAGAGGTGCCGATCAAGGCCGACTATGGCCCCAATGTTTTTGTCTCGGCCCTGATAGTGCGCGAGCGATTACGCGAAGTGCCTTGGTACTCTTTCTTTCAGTGGGGTTGGCGTGCCCCTGGTGATTGGTGGCTAGCCTTCCGCGAAAACTTGGCCCCCAGCGCGACGGTCGATCTTGCTAAGCCCGCCCATAAGCTTGGCATTGCCGAAATCCAGGTCGGGCTGTCCGGTCAGGCTCTAAAGGTGCAGGTGAAGAGTGATCAGCCAAGCTACCAAGTGCGCGGCCTTGCCAAGATCAAAGTATCGGTGTCCGACCCTCAGGGCAAGACCTTACCCCCTGGCACCTCTGTAGCTTTCGCCGCCGTGGATCAGGCCCTACTGGAACTCTCCAATAACGATACCTGGTCACTCCTTGAGAGCATGTGGGTGAGGCGTGGCTACTCGATGGAAACCTTTACCGCCCAAATGCATGTGGTGGGCAAGCGTCACTATGGTCGCAAGGCGGCACCACCTGGAGGAGGCGGTGGTATTGGGCCCACGCGCGAGATCTTCGATACCCTGTTGCTCTGGAACGCTGAGGTTGTCCTCAACGAAAAGGGTGAAGCTGATCTCGAAGTGCCGCTCAACGATAGCTTGACTCGCTTCAAGTTGGTTGCTATTGCAGATCATGGTGAAAACCAGTTTGGTACAGGCAGCGCCAGTATTGAAACCCGTCAAGATTTGCAACTTATCGCGGGGTTACCGACTTTAGTGCGCGCCGACGACAACTACCGCGCCACAGTCACCTTAAGGAATACGACTGCGCGCGCTATGAAGGTGCAGGTAGAGGCCGTCCTGAGTAATACTAAGCTCAAGTTTGAACCCCAAATGGTCTCGGTCCCTGCGCAAGGTGTTCAGGAGTTATCTTGGACGGTCAGTAACGTTGAGGTGCGCAAGAATTTGGGCGGTGATGTCGCCCCGAAGAATACAATTTTTTCTGGTCTTCCTCTGTCTTGGACTTTCACTGCGAAGGAACTTTCAAGCGCAAATTCAGGCGCCGCGAGTGGCTTAGCGAGCGACCGAGTGAAGTTGGCGCAAACCCTGAGCCCCACCGTCAAGCCCGAGGTGCAGATGTCGACCTTGAGCCAACTCGGTTCCGACAGTAGCAACCTCGCTTTGACCCTGCCGCCACAAGCCTTACCGGGCAGTGGCCTTGCTCAAGTAAGTCTCAGTCGCTCGCTCCTGGGTAGTCAAAATGGGTTGAGGCAATTCTTTGCTAACTATCCCTTCGCCTGTCTTGAGCAAAGAACCTCCAAGGCGATCGGCCTGCGTGATGAGGCCTTGTGGAAAACCATAGTTTCACAGCTACCCTTGTATCTAGACAGCGATGGCCTGGCCATGTACTTTCCCGCTAGTACCAATGAAGCCAAGGGCTATGACATTCTTACCTCCTATGTTTTAGCCACCAGCCATGAGGCGGGCTGGGAGATTCCTGAGACGGAGTTAACCAAGATGCATAAAGGGTTGACAGCCTTTGTTGAAGGCAAGATCACACGCGAGTTTTGGTCGCCGCAAAAAGATCTCTCTGTCCGCAAGTTAGCGGCGATTGAAGCCTTGTCACGCCGTAGTGCGGCTCGACCTGCGATGCTTGATAGCATTAGCGAGGATCTTCTCGCCTGGCCGACCCAGGCGGTGATTGATTATTACCAAATTCTCAAGCGCCTACCCGAGATCAAGGAGCGAGAGAGTAAGTTGAAGAACACCGACAATGCTTTGCGAGCTCGGCTTTCCATGGCCGGAAATCGCATGAGCTTTACTAATGAGCAGGGCGATTATTGGTGGTGGCTGATGGGCAATGCCGACTTCAACGCTAATCGATTAATTCTTGCGACGATGGGTGATGCCAGTTGGACTAGCGATGTAAGTAAGCTGGTGGCGGGTAGCATCGCTCGCCAGCAACGCGGCATTTGGATGACGACCACGGCGAATGTCTGGGGTAGCTTAATGCTTGAGAAATTCGCGAAAGACTTTGAGCGAATGCCGGTCGCGGGTCAGACCAAGCTTGTTGTGCAAGGACAAAAACCTGTTCTGCATACTTGGGGCGAGGCTGGATCTTTGACGAGCACGGTGCCTTTCGGTGCGGGTATGACTGGTTCCAACCCATCACCGATTGACGCTGCGCGCAGCGCGGGTGTGCTGATCATGCAGCATCTCGGCGAAGGCAGGCCTTGGGCGCAGGTGAACGTCCTGGCAGCGGTGCCACGAGTTGAAGCGATTGCAGCAGGGTATCGGGTTGCAAAGTCCTTTACTTTATTGGAGGCGGGTCAATCGGGTAATGTAAGCACTCCCCTGGGGGGCACGAGCGAAGTAGCTAAAGTCAATTCCGTAGCGGGAATTGCTGCGCTGAGTTTCAAACGTGGAGATCTGGTCCGGGTGAGGTTGACCGTGACGGCCAGCGCTCCAATGACTTGGGTGGTGCTCGATGACCCGGTTCCAGCCGGTGCGGTTGTGCAGAATCGCGGGCTTGGCCGTGACTCTGCGATAGCCACTCAGGGCAATCAAAGTACCGGTCGAGCTTGGCCGAGTTATCAGGAAATTGGCTACTCGGCGGTCAAGAGCTATTTTCATTATGTTCCCAAGGGTGAGTTCACCATGGAGTACACGCTAAGGCTCAACACCCGAGGCGAGTTTGTACTGCCCGCGACTCGCGCCGAAGCCATGTATGCACCGGAAGTATTTGGCGAAACACCCAGTCCTAAATTGTTGGTGCAATGACTTTCAGCGCGCATAAATCGCCGAGATCTCTTCGATCACTGATTCATGGAGTGGCCGAAGTATTTGTAGTGTCATCGCTTGCTTCATTGACCGTTTCATTAGTTGCACTAATGCCAGCGACTAGTATGGCCGCAGAAACTGCCCCAGGCAGTTTTGCGCAAGTGAAAGCGCTGCATCGCTCGTCAATGACGGCGATCATGGACCGTCAAGGCCAGCCCATCGCCCATGTGCGCACCAACCAACAGGTGCTGCAATCCGACTGGGCTGGGCTGGCAGATTTTTCTCCCGCGCTATTGAGCATGGTGCTGCGCTCCGAGGATCAGGATTTTGCTCAGCATTGGGGCGTTGATTTCTCCGCCTTGCTTGCGGCGTTGAAACAGAATGCCCAGGGTCAACGGCGTGGCGCGTCGACCATCTCAATGCAGTTGGTAGGTCTGCTCGATGCAGACTTGAAGCGTCCGGGCTCCAAGCAGAGAACCCTGGTGCAAAAACTCGGGCAAGCGGGCGCGGCGCTGTGGCTAGAACGACGTTGGAGCAAGGCAGAAATCCTGGAGGCTTACCTCAATAAGGTGCCGCTGTCTGGAGAGTTGGTGGGTATGCCAATGGCCAGTCAGGCACTGTTCGGTAAGGCGGCGCATGGTTTATCGCTTGAGGAGGGCGCGATTCTTGCCGCGCTACTACGGGCTCCTAATGCTGCTCCCGCGCTTGTTGCAAAGCGCGCCTGCCTACTCCTAAAATTACACGCCTGCGATTTACTTGAAGGGCAAGTCAGAATCGCCTTGTCGCAAGCCAAATCCCCAGAGCTTGGTTTGAAGTCGGCCGCGTCTCACTACGCGCGCTACATCACCAAGAGGGCGCCAGCACAGTATCAGAGTAGCTTGGACGGACCCTTGCAACGCTTCGCACAACAGGCTTTGCAGCGTCACTTGCGAGAGTTGTCGAATCGACAGGTCGAAGACGGCGCGGCCCTAATCTTGGAGCGCAACAGCGGCGAGGTGCTCGCCTGGGTGGGCTCCTCGGGCACATTGTCCGACGCGGCTCAGGTTGACTTTGTGCTGGCCAAGCGCCAAGCGGGTAGTACTTTAAAGCCTTTCCTCTATGCTCAAGCCTTGGAGGAACGTCGCTTGAGTGCCGCTTCTCTCATCGATGACAGACCGATCAATCTTTCTACTGCCGCAGGTCTTTACGTTCCGCACAATTACGAACAGCAGTATGCTGGTCCGGTATCGGTGAGAACGGCCCTGGCGTCATCGCTGAATATTCCGGCCGTGCGTGTAGCCGTGATGTTGACACCGGAAAAGGTGTTTCAAACCTTGAGGGGTTTTGGGTTTAAGTTGCGTGAAACTGGCGGCTACTTTGGTTACTCCTTGGCGCTTGGCTCAGCAGAAGTGAGTTTGTTAGAGCTGGCTCAGGCCTATCGTCAGCTCAGCCTCTTGAATGACGGCACGGCCAGTATTTCAGCGCCCAGTAAATTTATTGTTGGCGATATTCTCTCCGATAACAATGCCCGTGCGCTGAGCTTTGGTCTGCACAGCCCGCTCGCCACTCGAGGCTGGGCCGCTGTCAAGACCGGCACCAGTAAAGACATGCGCGATAACTGGTGCATTGGGTTTACGGATCAATATGTAATTGCCGTGTGGGTGGGCAATGCAACGGGCGAGCCCATGCACCGAGTGTCAGGAGTAACGGGCGCCGCGCCAATCTGGG
>JANLRI010000651.1:0-4812 GCA_031361565.1 Betaproteobacteria bacterium
GACGTTGATCATGGCACTTATCCTTTTGTGACGAGCTCAAATTGTGTTTCTGGTGCGGCGGCCGCTGGCAGTGGCGTAGCCCCCCAGCAATTGCACTATGTGCTTGGTATTGTTAAGGCGTATACGACCAGGGTGGGCTCAGGTCCTTTCCCGACGGAACTTTTCGATGATGTCGGCGCTCAAATTGCCAAAGTTGGCAAAGAGTTTGGGGCGGTCACGGGTCGGCCGCGTCGAGTGGGTTGGTTTGATGGACCAGCGTTACGCCGGAGCATTCAAATTAACGGGGTGAATGGCTTGGCCATGATGAAGTTAGATGTGTTGGATGGTTTGCCCACGGTCAAATTGTGTGTGGCCTATGAGCTCGACGGCAAGCGGATCGAAATGTTGCCCACGGGCGCTGATACTGCTGCACGCTGCAAACCTATCTTCGAAGAAATGCCGGGCTGGACTGAGACCACGTTTGGGGTGACGGACTTTGCCCGTCTTCCAGAAAATGCTCGCAGCTATTTAAAGCGACTCGAGCAAGTGGCTGGTTGCCGGGTTGATATCGTCTCAACCGGGCCTGATCGAAGTGAAACGATTGTTTTGCACGATCCCATGGCTGCTTAAGAATTTCGCCGATGCTTTCCAATCGATTTAAGTCGCACCTCATCAGAGCTAGGAGTCTGACGTGAAAGATCTCTACGTGTCTTGGGACGAGTACAACCGCTCCATTGAAAAACTAGCCCTCAAAGTTTATGACTCAGGTTGGCATTTTGATGCGCTTGTCTGTCTCGCCCGTGGAGGACTACGCATCGGGGATGTGTTTTCGCGATTGTTTAACAAGCCTCTCGGCGTGTTATTCACCAGTTCCTATCGTGAAGAGGCTGGCACCAAGCAAAGCAAGTTGATCATTGGCGACGCCTTGGCCTCAGCCACGCCCTTGCCGGGGCCTAACTGGTTGCTGGTGGACGACCTTGTGGATTCTGGAGCGACCTTGGTTGAGGTTCTACCCGCCATGCAGGCCCGTTACAGCCAATTGAAACAAATGAAATCGGCGGTGATTTGGCGTAAAGGGGCGTCAGTGGCTGAGCCCGATTTTTACCTGGAACATTTGCCGTCCAATCCTTGGATTCACCAACCCTTCGAAGAATATGACAATATAGGGCCCTCTGCTTTGAGGGCTCGATACGGTCAATGAGGGTGTGTCTTTCTCGGATGCCATGGTGCCCAGAAGAGGACTCGAACCTCCACAGTGTTGCCACCGCTAGGACCTGAACCTAGTGCGTCTACCAATTTCGCCATCTGGGCATGTGCGAACCATTCACCGAGGCGCGAAGTTTAATGTTCCTATTAAAAAAGTCAAATAACCGGGTACCGTTTCTTCAATGAACCAAAAACGCTGGAATCCACCAGGCCGAGAAGAGATTCTCGAAGTGCTGCGAGCGGCCGCTTTGCCGCTCACCCCAGCCCAGTTGGGCGAACATTTCGGGTTGAGTGGCGAGCAATACGAGGTCATGAATCGTCGCGTCAATGCCATGGAGCGCGACGGACAGCTTATGCCAAATCGTAAGGGTGTCCTGCTTCTCGCCAGCAAATTAGAGCTCATTGCCGGACGAGTTCAAGGCCATCGTGATGGCTTCGGCTTTCTCATTCCCGACCACGGTGGGCAGGATTTATTCCTGTCTACTCGTGAAATGCAGAAAGTCATGCACGGTGACCGGGTTCTGGTGAAGCATGTTGGTGAGGATTCGCGGGGCCGACCCGAGGGTCGCATTATTGAAGTCACCGAGCGGATCAATCGTAAAATCGTAGGTCGATTCCTTAACGAACGCGGCATTACGATCGTCGCTCCGGAGGATCAGCGCATTAAGCATGACATTCTCATCGCGCCCGGCGACAGCGGCGGGGCGGAGCACGGCCAAGTGGTCTCGTGCGAGATCACGGACCCACCCTCTGGTCACAATCAGCCCCTTGGGCGCGTGGTTGAAGTGTTGGGTGCAATTGATGATCCTGGCATGGAGATTGAAATTGCGGTTCGAAAATTTAACGTGCCGCATGAATTTTCGGATGCTGCAAAAGCGGAGGCTGAAAAATTCACAACGCTGCTCAAGCCGACCGACCTCAAGCACCGGGTCGATTTGCGTGATGTCGCCTTTGTGACCATTGATGGCGAAGATGCCCGCGACTTTGATGATGCGGTGTACTGTGAGCCGATCGTGACCACCGTAGGCCGCAAGAAGACCGAAGGCTACAGGCTGCTGGTCGCGATTGCCGACGTCGCACACTACGTACAGAATGGCACCGCAATTGATGATGATGCGGGCGCCCGTTCTACCTCCGTGTACTTTCCGCGCCGGGTGATTCCGATGTTGCCCGAAGTGTTGTCCAATGGCCTGTGCTCGCTGAACCCCCAGGTTGACCGGCTCGTCCTGGTGTGCGATATGGTGATCGACGCAACCGGGGCGACCACCGCTTATCAATTTTTTGAAGCGGTCATTCATTCGGCCGCTCGCCTGACCTATAACCAAGTTTGGGCCATCCTTTCAAACGACCCTGCCGCTCCCAAATTACCCGAGATCAAACCCCATCTCCTTGACTTACATGACCTGTTCCGGATATTAAGCAAGGCCAGAGAGGTTCGTGGCGCCTTAGACTTCGATACGGTTGAAACCAAGATCGTGTGCGACCAGGCGGGCCGCATCGAGAAGATCATTCCTTCCATGCGCAACGACGCTCATAAGCTGATCGAAGAAGCCATGTTGGCGGCCAATGTGTGCGCAGCGGATTACCTGCACCGCAATGAGCATCCTGGGTTGTACCGGGTGCATGAAGGGCCTACGCCTGAAAAACTGGTGAAGCTCAGGACCTTCTTGAAATCTCTCGGGCTTGGGTTGGGAGGCGGAGATGATCCGTCCCCCTTGGATTACGCGCGCCTGACCGAACCTGTGCGCGCGCGCCCGGATGCCAGTTTGATCCAAACCATGATGCTACGCTCTATGCAGCAGGCGATTTATACGCCGGACAATAGCGGGCATTTTGGTTTGGCCTATGCCCATTACGCGCATTTCACGTCACCGATTCGGCGCTACCCTGATCTTCTGACCCACAGGGCGATCAAGGCCATTTTGCATGGCAAGAAGTATCACCCGATTGATCCCAGTTTAGCCGAGGCGCAGCGCAGCCCGCCGCCTAAAAAGGGCCATGACATCAATGCATGGCGAGCCTGGGGGGTGCAATGCTCCGGCCATGAACGCCGCGCCGACGAAGCCTCGCGCGATGTTGAAGCCTGGCTGAAGTGTCAGTTCATGCGCGAACGGGTGGGTGAGCAGTATGCCGGCAAAGTCACCGGCGTTGCCGCTTTCGGCTTGTTTGTCACCTTGGATCAGCTCTACGTTGAAGGCCTGGTGCATGTATCGGAGTTAGGTAGCGAGTATTTTCAGTACAGCGATACCTCCCATGAATTGCGTGGTGAGCGCACCGGTCAGCGTTACCGCTTAACGGACCCGATTGAAATTCAGGTGCAAAGGGTCGACCTCGAAACTCGTCGTATTGAGTTTCGGTTGGTGCAACGAGCAACCCAAAAAGGCGTCATCCAGGCTGTGACCCGTGAACTTGCTAGGGACCAGGGCTTTCCTAATCATCGTGCGGGCCTGAAGGCCGCAGCCAAGCCAAAACCTTCCAAGCTTCAGAAAGCGAGCCTATTGGGCGGCGGTAAATCCGGAGGCAAGTCTGGTACAGAACCTGAAGCATTGACGACTTCTACTAGCAAGAAGTCAACGTCTTCTAAACCCGTTACAAAATCGACGCTTAAAGCGACTCTAAAAGGTCCATCCGGCGGGCCTTCAAAAAGTGCTAAACGTCGTCGCAAAAAGTAGAACACAATGCAAATTTTCGGTTTTCATTCAGTCATGTCTCGTCTAAGGCGTAGCCCTAGTTCGGTGTTGGAGCTTTACCTTGATGAGGCTCGTACTGATCCAAGGGCAAAGGACGTTATCAAGCTTTGCAAAGAACTCAGCATGCATGTCATGCTGGTTCCGAGTGCGCGCATTGACAAAATATGCCCGGGCCGCAAACATCAAGGCGTTGTGGCCAAGGTGGAGATTGCTGCGGCAAGCTTGAGCTTGCCGGACCTGCTGGATGATCTGCGCGAGCGGCCGAGTCTTTTGTTGGTTTTGGACGGCGTCACCGACCCTCGTAATCTTGGCGCCTGTATGCGCGCCGCCGACGGTGCTGGCGCTCAGGCTGTAATCGCTCCAAAAGACCACGCCTGTGCCTTGACCGAGATGGCCATTCAAACTTCGAGCGGCGCGGCCGATAGCTTGCCCTACATCATGGTCACGAATCTCGGGCGCGCCTTGGACGACATTCAAGAGGCCGGCATCTGGTGTTACGGCGCGGCCGATGAGGCTGAGAAAAGCCTCTACGAAGTGGAGCTTGCGAGTTCGGTCGCCTGGGTGCTCGGGGCCGAGGGCAGCGGTATGCGCCGACTCACCCGCGAACGCTGTGATGAGTTAGTGAAAATTCCGATGCTGGGCTCGGTATCGAGCTTGAATGTCTCTGTGGCTACCGGGGTCGTGATGTACGAAACGGTTAGGCAAAGGATGATGAAAATTTAGTCTGAGCAGCGCGCGCACCTGCGACGCTGCTACCCAGGCACCAAAGCCTTCGATTTGCCCGCCCTTTGTTGTTCTCTGAATGTCCACGGGGCGAGGGGGCTCGGATTCGCCCAAAGCCCTAGGCTTGCAAGGCGCGCTTTTTCCTCGGCAAGAGCGTAGCTTTGTCGATCCTCAACGGGCTGGTCTTTTATGTACCGCTTGAAATGCCAGGCCA
>JANLRI010000104.1:0-9622 GCA_031361565.1 Betaproteobacteria bacterium
TTTTCATTGGCCATTCAGTCCCAATATCACCAGCTCGGTGCGTTTATTCGGGAAACGAGTATCAAGCTTGAATAATTCAATGGCGTGCTTGCGTGCCTTTAAAATCAGCGCCAACGTGCAGTAACAACCTTCTTCGAAAACTTTTTACCATGAACAAAGTCGATATCAATCAGCCTCTCAGCAAAACTGAGTTAGAACGGCTTGCTGGGCATCTTAAATCGATGGGTTCGCGAGCCATGAACTTAGAGTCCCTGGATGGCTACTTTTCCGCGCTTATTTGCGCACCAGAGGCCGTGATGCCAAGTGAGTACTTGCCCGAGATCTGGGGCGAGGAATTTGTATTCGACAGTGAGCAACAAATGTCCGACATTGCAGGCTTGACGAGCCGTCACTGGAACGCCATTGCGACTGGCCTGGAGCGGACTTTAAAGCTACGCAAAGCGCATTTGCCTATCATGCTCGCCGCCAGTGACGGCGTGACCTATGGCAACGATTGGGCCTTGGGTTTTATGCGCGGCGTGCGTATGCGCGCCGAGAGCTGGCGCGAGCTGATGCAAAGCGAGGAGGACGGAGGATCAATCATCATCATTATGGCCTTTGCCCATGAGAACCATCCCGATCCTTCGATGCGCCCGGACGAGCCCTTTACACCCGAAAAAAGAAATGATTTATTAGTGGAGATGATTACGAGTCTGGCTCGCATTTACCGTTATTTTGCTCCGCAGCGACGGATGTTGTCGCTCGGACCAAGGCCTCAAAAGAGGGCCGCGGTAAAAATTGGGCGTAACGAGCTTTGCGCATGTGGCAGCGGCAGGAAGTTTAAGCATTGTTGTGCGCTGATTCAGCCGACGCTTCATTAAAGCCCCGTCGCTTGCTGAAGTGCACCTACAGAATGTTGCCGGATTTGCTCGATCAGCTCTTTGGCTTGCCCAATCGCCACGTCGTCGGTATCCCAATAGCTGAGTGATCGGTCGAAATGGGGGCGGCGCAACACCGCCTTGTTATCGAAAACGGCGAAGCCGCGCGCGAAATGTTGCAGTTCCGGCTCGGTGACTCGCACGCTCATTCGGGGCGCAAAGCGCCTCAGAACGGCAATCAAGCGCGGGCATTTGTTTTCAAGAAAACGGATGTCTTGAACAATAATCTCGATACGAGCGGTGCTATTTTTGAGCAGAAACACGCTGACGAGCTCGGCAGCTTGTCGTCTTTCCAGGCCATAGAACTGACCGTCTCGATCAAACATGGAGATTTCATGTTCTGCTGCTTCCAAGCTGGTATCAAACGCCGATAGGCCAGCCTCTCGCCCATTGAGTTGTTGGTAGGTAAATGAAGGGGGAGTTGGGTGATTGGCCAATGGTGGGCTCTTGCTCGAAGTTAACCCGGATTATGCGCAGACCAGGCACTTTTCGAAAGACCGGGCATCTGCTCTTGTCGACCGCTTGGCAGCGTACAATCTACCCCTGGCCGGGTCGTTTTGCCGTCATCAGGGTTTCGGCCGGTTTTCTGCTTTTTCACCCACTCTTTGTGGACCCATCATGAACAAACCCACCTTGGTTTCGCGCTCACCCGTCTCAGATTTGGCGTCCAGTATTTCCAGTGTTGAAGAAATTGTCTCTGAACTCAAGCTTGGCCGGATGGTTATTCTGGTTGATGAGGAAGATCGCGAGAACGAGGGCGATTTAGTGCTCGCTGCCGATTTCGTAACCCCTGAAGCGATTAATTTTATGGCCCGCTATGGCCGTGGTCTGATCTGCCTCACTCTCACAGAAGAGCGTTGTGAGCAATTGCAATTGCCCTTGATGGTGAGCCGTAATGGCACCAAGTACAGCACAAACTTCACGGTCTCGATTGAGGCGGCGGAAGGTGTCACCACGGGTATTTCGGCAGCGGATCGCGCGCATACGGTAAAAACTGCCGTGGCCAAGAACATAAAAGTCGATGACTTGGTTCAGCCCGGGCATATTTTTCCGCTCAAGGCGCAGCGTGGTGGGGTGCTGATGCGCGCCGGTCATACCGAGGCCGGATGCGATTTGGCTCAAATGGCCGGGCTAACCCCCGCTTCAGTAATTTGCGAAATATTAAAGGACGACGGGACCATGGCCCGCCTGCCCGATCTGGTTGAATTTGCGAAACAGCATGGCCTGAAGATTGGTACCATTGCCGATTTAATCCAGTACCGTAGTGCCAACGAAAGCCTCATCAAGCGCATGTCAGAGCGCAAAATCGCTACAAGCTTCGGAGAATTTAATTTAGTGGCATTTGAAGATGGTCCAAGTGGTTCGACCCATCTCGCCTTGGTGAAAGGCGAGATTGAAGAGGACAAAGAAACTTTAGTCCGTGTTCATGAACCCACTTCTCTGTTGGACCTTCTTGAAGTGGAAGTCACGACACACTCCTGGACGGTCGCGAAAGCGATGAAGGCGATTGCCGATGAGGCTTCGGGCGTATTGGTGCTGCTGAATTGCTCGCAGGCCGGTGCGGATATCCTGGGCCGAATGGACGCCTTAAAGGCTTTGGATCAAGGTTCGAATGCCAAGCAATTGCAAGCTCGCCGCTCTGGGAAAATGGATTTGCGCACCTATGGCGTGGGCGCGCAAATTCTGAAAGATTTGGGCGTGGGCAAAATGCGGTTACTATCGCAACCCCGGAAAATGCCTTCAATGCAGGGCTACGATTTACAAATTTCCGGCTTTGATGCCGGGGAGTCCAAATGAGAAAACCAAAACCAAACGATGCCGACGGAAAGTCGACAGTCAGCAAAAAATCGGCGATCACGGCTAAGGCGAAGAAGCCTCGTGCTGCCAAGATCAGTGTGTACGAGGGCGAGCTTGCGGGCGAGGGTTTACGCATTGGCGTGGTTCAGTCACGCTTTAATGAAGACATCTGCGTGGGCTTGCGTGACGCCTGCGTAGAAGAGCTCTTGGCGCTCGGCGTTTTACAAGACGATATTTTTGTATGTACCGTCCCTGGCGCTTTAGAGATTCCGCTGGTGCTGCAACGATTGGCAGCATCCGATCAGTTTGACGCTTTGGTCGCCTTGGGTGCTGTGGTGCGCGGCGAAACCTATCACTTCGAATTGGTTTCCAACGAGATCGGTCGCGGAGTGAGTCAAGTCCAAACCGATATGGACACTCCGGTCGCCAATGGCGTGCTCACTTGCGATACTGAAGAACAGGCTCGCGAGCGCATCGTTGAGAAAGCTCAGGACTGCGCTCGTTGTGCAGTTGAGATGGCCAATTTACTCATTGCTCTTCAGGGCTTGAGTGATGTGGACGCCTAGTAATGTGGACGCTTGAGAAGTATTGAATGATTGATCCCAAAGTGGACGCTACACCGACTAAGGAGTTGCAGGACTTAGCGAGTTCTATCGGACTGACTCCGAGTGAGCTACCGGATATCGGTGCGCCCAGTGTTGTTAAGCCAGAGGCTCGCCCCATGGTCAAGAGCCCACGGCGCAAGGCCCGTGAGCTTGCTCTTCAAAGCCTTTACCACTGGTTGCTTAATCCAGATGACGTCGGTGTAATTCAGGTGGATATCATCGCCAAGGATGCGCCGAGGCGTTACGACAAAGCGTTTTACACGGCCTTGTTCGAAGGCGTGGTTGCTGAAATGCCGCGGCTACGAGATGCGCTTTTGCCTTTTTTGGATCGTCCGCAAGTCGAGGTCAGCCCGGTGGAGCACGCCATTCTTCTTGCAGGTGCCTATGAGCTGATTCATTTCCAAGAAACGCCGTATCGCGTCATCATCAACGAGAGCATCGAGTTGGCAAAATCCTTCGGTGGGACCGATGGCCATAAATATGTCAATGGCGTGCTCGATAAATTAGCCGCCCAGGTTCGTCCGCATGGCTAGTTTTCATGCTTGAATTTGAGCTCATCAAAACTTTCTTTGATCGCGGACCGGCGCGCCACGCCACGCTCGGTATAGGCGATGACTGCGCCTTGGTTGATTTAGCCGCGAATGAAACCCTTGCCATTTCCACCGATATGTTGGTCGAAGGTCGGCATTTTTTTGCTGATGTGAATCCGCGTAGCCTTGGGCATAAGGCGCTCGCGGTCAATCTATCTGATCTTGCTGCCATGGGCGCGAAACCCCTCAGTTTTACCTTGGCAATGGCTTTGCCTACTGCCAATGCCACCTGGCTTCAAGAGTTTTCGCTGGGTCTATTCGAGCTTGCTGATCGCTTCGGGTGCGAACTAATTGGCGGCGACACCACGCAAGGCCCCTTGAACCTGTCGATTACCGTATTGGGTCGCCTGCCCAAAGGCGTGGCGCTGCGTCGCGATGGCGCTCAGTTAGGAGATGATCTTTGGGTTTCGGGTCGCTTAGGCGGGCCCAGCTACGCGCTGCGGGAACGTTATGCGGCAACTGCCCTCGCGTCGCGCCCCGGTGCTTTTCCGGCGCATGTCCCGCAGGACTGTATTGATAAGCTCGAGCGTCCTGAGCCACGCCTGAGTCTTGGCCTTGCCTTGAGACACCTCGCCAGTAGTGCCATCGACCTCTCAGACGGCTTGATGGGCGATGTAGCCCATCTTTGCGAACGTTCACGTTGTGGCGCGCGAATTCGCGTCGACCAAATCCCGCTCCTTGAAAGCCTTTCCCATCTGCCCTTGGAGGTGTCACTCGCATTGGTTCTCACCGGAGGCGATGAATACGAGCTTTGTTTTACTGCTGCCTCCGAAAATCGCGCCCATATACGTCGCATCGCCCAAGATCTGGGCCTAGCGCTGACCATCATTGGCGAGATGACCGCAGGAGGTGCGATTGATTTGGTCGATCAAGATGATCGCCCGGTAGTTTTTGGCGGGCATGCGCATCAACATTTCTCGCCTTAGAGCCTTGGGTCCCTACTCCTTCAAGCCCCATGTCACCCATCCCAACTGTAGGCAACCGGCCCATCACATCATCAATTAAAAGGCCCACGTTTGCCTTCATGCGCCCTAAGCTTTCGCGCTGGATCGCTTTAGGTTTTGGCAGTGGTCTTGCCCCCTTTAGTCCGGGCACTTTTGGCACGCTTTGGGCCTGGGCAAGTTTTTTATTGATCGACCGCTTGTTAGGAAAACTATCAGCCCATCTTGGTTTCGTGAAGCTTTTTCAGGGAACGTCGTTAGAGTCAGTCGCCTTGTCAACTTGGGCATGGCCGCTCATTCTGATTCTGGGTTTATGGCTCGGAGTCTGGGCCTGTGGTCGCTGTGGTCGTGATCTCGGGGTGTCCGATCATGGCGCCATGGTCTGGGACGAAGTCATCGCTTTCTGGCTCGTCCTGTGGTTAGCAAACGCCCCGAGCGACGCCGGATTTTCGACTCAGTGGGCGTTGTTTGTATTGTTTCGCTTCTTTGATATTTTGAAGCCGCCGCCGATTAGTCATTACGACGCAACATTGAAGGGTGGTTGGGGAGTGATGATCGATGATCTGATCGCTGCCTTTTATACCTTGTTGGCGCTTGCCGCATGGCGGGCACTATGAAAGCGCTGCATGCGATGCTGGCAATCTCAAAAGACGCCTTGGAAGCGCAAGCGGTCCAGATTGCTACCCGCTTAGGGCGTGAACTTGAGCGCCGTAGATGGCTGGTGTGTACGGCGGAATCTTGCACGGGTGGAGCAATTGCCCGTGCGCTCACGGAGACTGGCGGCTCCTCAGCTTGGTTCGATTCGGCCTACATTACCTATAGCAACCGCGCCAAGATGGCGAACTTGGGGGTCTTGGCGACCACGTTGGACACCTATGGTGCGGTGAGCGAGCCGGTTGTAGCGGCTATGGCGGCCGGTGCGCTTGAACGCAGCACCTGCCAGTTAGCGCTTGCGGTATCTGGCGTGGCGGGCCCTGGAGGGGGTAGCCAAGAAAAACCTGTGGGAATGGTTTGTTTCGCTTGGGCCGTGGGCTCAGGCGCGCCCAGCGCCTCTTTACTCACCCAAACCCTGCAACTTGGGGGTGATCGCTATGAGGTACGATTGCGCACGGTTTGCTATGCCTTGCTGCGAGCGGAAGAGTTGATACTAGCGGCTTAAGCCAAATGCAGAACCAAATCGGCCAAAAGAACTGTTGTTTTAAACAGTAACTGGTTGCACGTACAGTATTTAAATGCCATAATCCGGTCAACGTAATGAACCGAATCCTGGAGAATTTTCTTCAAGGCCGGGGTGATCTAGGAGAAGGCAATCATGGAAAAAGTCATCAATATGGAAGACGCTAAGAAAAAAGACGGCGGCGAGCGCGTTAAGGCGCTGGCGGCGGCTATTGCTCAAATCGAAAAGCAGTTTGGCAAAGGCTCGGTCATGCGCCTAGCGGACGGCGAAGTCGTTCGAGATATTCAAGTGGTATCAACCGGCTCACTGGGTCTGGATATCGCCCTTGGCGTGGGCGGTTTGCCCCGTGGCCGCGTAGTGGAAATTTATGGTCCAGAATCGTCGGGTAAAACCACACTAACACTGCAAGTCATTGCAGAAATGCAAAAGATTGGTGGTACCTGCGCTTTTATCGATGCCGAGCATGCGCTCGATGCCCAGTACGCCTCCAAGCTCGGTGTTAACTTGTCCGATCTGCTCATCTCTCAGCCGGATACCGGCGAGCAGGCTCTGGAAATCGCCGACGCGCTAGTGCGCTCCGGTTCGGTCGATCTCATCGTCATCGATTCGGTCGCGGCACTCACGCCCAAGGCCGAGATTGAAGGCGAGATGGGTGATTCCTTGCCCGGTCTGCAAGCTCGCTTAATGTCACAAGCTTTGCGTAAGCTCACCGGTACGATTAGTCGCACCAATACTTTGGTTATCTTCATTAACCAAATTCGAATGAAAATTGGTGTCATGTTTGGTAGTCCAGAAACCACGACCGGCGGCAATGCTTTGAAGTTCTATGCCTCGGTGCGTTTGGATATTCGCCGCACGGGGTCCATCAAGAAGGGCGAAGAAGTCGTCGGTAGCGAAACCCGTGTCAAGGTTGTCAAGAACAAAGTCGCGCCGCCCTTCAAGGCTGCTGAGTTCGACATTCTTTATGGTGAAGGTGTGTCTCGCCATGGCGAAATTGTCGACCTTGGTGTGGTTGCTAATATCGTCGAAAAGTCGGGAGCCTGGTATAGCTATAATGGCAATCGAATTGGTCAGGGCAAGGAAAATTCTCGCGATTATTTGCGCGAGCATCCGGAAATTGCATTTGAAATCGAGAATAAAGTGCGAGAGCATTTCGGTGTCATTGCCCGCCCATTAGGGGCACAAGAAGCCGCATAAAGAGGTTCGTGTGAGATCGTGCCAGCCCCCGCTTTCGCTGAAGGCGCGCGCGCTGGCCTATCTTTCCGCGCGCGAGCATAGTCGCAGCGAGTTGCGAGCTAAATTGCTCCGACCCGTGCGGCCCAAACCTCAACGGGGCTCCATCCCCCAGGCGGAGGCGCCTGATCCCTATCTCGAAAACTCCCGCGCCTCGGAGCAGAGTATGGGGCTAGCCGCAAGTGTCGATGCAGTTCTCGACGAACTTGAGGCACTCAAATATCTCTCGGATGAGCGCTTTGTAGAATCCCTGGCTCATCGGCGCGCGAGCCGGTTTGGGGTACTCAAGCTCAGCCATGAACTCAAATCTCACAAAATTGCCGAGCCTTTGCTGAAAGAGGCTCTCGAGCAGGCACGCTCTTCAGAGTTGGAGCGAGCCAGCGAGGTTTGGTCCAAAAAGTTTCTCGCGCTACCCGAATCAGCCGAAGAGCGTGCCAAGCAACAGCGCTTTTTAGCGAATCGTGGCTTCACTCCTTCGGTGGTCTACAAAGTCCTCAAAGGACGAGTTAGTGACGAAGATTAAAACTAATACACTCAAACGACCCAAAAGCGCACTCTGCAAACGCACATCGAGCACAATGCTGCACCGCAATGGTTCGCTTTCCAGTGATGCTAGAATCCGCGATCCAGGATGATCGGTAGCAACCATCGTCGATGGTTACTTTAGTCCAATATTGGCACTATTCCCTTCACTTCCTAGCGGCCTTTTTTAGTCAAACGTGGTTAACCGTAAGCTTGTTCATACCCGTCAGGTAGAAATACAAGTCTTCCGTCGTGAAGACAAGCTTTGGGATATTGAAGCCACTCTTTGCGACGTCAAAACGCAGATCTCACCCTTGCCCAGCGGTGATCGCAAGGCCGGTGACCCAATGCACGACATGCTTTTGTGCCTGACCGTTGATCAAGGTTTTAACGTTGTGGCCTCGCAGGCAACTTCCCGTCGTAACCCTTATCCAGGCCATTGTGAAATGGCCGCAGCCGGTTATGACAAGCTGGTAGGCCTGAATCTTATAAAAGGTTTCAGGAAAGCAGTGCGTGAGCGTCTGGGCGCGGTGCTTGGTTGTACCCATATTTCGGAGCTCTCCCAGTTCCTACCAACCGCGGCGATTCAAGCCTTCGCTGGTGAAGCTGACACTTTTGCCATCATTAAGTCGGTGCTCGCGGACCCGCGCGCAGAGCCAGAACCCGAAGACAAACACTTTCAAATCGACCGCTGCAACGCCTTGCGTTCAGACGGTCCGGCCGTTCAGTTATATTTCCCTAAATGGTTTAAACCCGTAAGGACCCCACTCTCATGAAGATCCACGAATACCAGGGCAAAGAAATCCTGAAACAGTACGGTGTACCTGTGCCGCGCAGCATCCCGGTTTTTTCGGTTGATGAAGCGGTCGAGGCGGCCAAAAAGCTTGGCGGGCCGGTATGGGTCGTCAAGGCACAGATTCATGCTGGTGGGCGAGGTAAGGGTGGAGGCGTCAAGCTGGCTCGCTCGCTCGACGAAGTGAAAGCGCATGCTACGGCCATTTTGGGCATGATGTTGATCACTCATCAGACCGGCCCGACAGGTCAAAAGGTGCGACGCCTGCTGATCGAAGAAGGCGCGAACATTAAGAAAGAGCTTTATATCGGTCTGGTCGTGGATCGCGTCACACAGCAAGTCACGGTGATGGCCTCTAGCGAGGGTGGGATGGACATCGAGCATGTTGCCGAACACACGCCTGAGCTCATCCACAAAGCCTCGGTCGATCCTGTGGCGGGCTTGACCGATGCCCAGTCTGACGATCTTGCCACCAAGATCGGTCTGCCTGCTGCAGCCTTGCCGCAAGCCCGTGTGGTTCTCCAAGGCCTATATAAGGCGTTCTGGGACACCGATGCATCGCTGGCCGAAATTAACCCGCTCATCCTCACCGGTGATGGCAAGGTCATTGCGCTCGACTGCAAACTGAACTTTGATTCCAACGCGCTTTTCCGTCATCCTGAGCTGGTTGCACTGCGCGACCTGGATGAAGAAGATCCTGCCGAAATTGAAGCCTCAAAATTCGATCTCGCCTATATTCAACTCGATGGCAACATTGGTTGCTTGGTGAACGGCGCAGGTCTGGCCATGGCCACCATGGATACCATCAAATTGTTTGGCGGCGAGCCGGCCAACTTTCTGGACGTCGGTGGCGGTGCCACCGCCGAGAAGGTCACAGAAGCGTTCAAGATCATGTTGCGCAACCCAGGCCTAAAAGCCATTCTGGTGAATATCTTTGGTGGCATCATGAAATGCGACACCATTGCTGAAGGGGTTATTTCGGCCTCCAAAGCCGTAGGACTGGCCGTGCCCTTGGTGGTGCGCATGAAAGGCACCAATGAGGACCTG
>JANLRI010000355.1:0-3210 GCA_031361565.1 Betaproteobacteria bacterium
TATCGATTTGCGCCCACCACCAAAGTTCAGCGTGGAAGAGTGCAAAGAGAAGGACATGACCTTCTCTGCCCCGATCTTCGTGCGTGCCCGCTTCATGAACGCCGCCACCGGAGAAATCAAAGAGCAAACCGTGTTCATGGGCGATTTCCCCATGATGACCGATAAAGGCACGTTTGTTATTAACGGCACCGAGCGCGTAGTTGTATCGCAGCTCGTCCGTTCACCAGGCGTTATTTTCGCCCCAGGCCGTGACCTCAAGACCATCGTTACCGGCACCGTGCACCCTTACCGTGGTGAGTGGATCGAGTTCGACGTTGAGCAGAAGCCAGGCAAAGACGTCACCGCTGGTGCCCGTGTAGCCCGCAAGCGTCGCTTGTCGATGTTCGTGATCCTGCGTGCCCTTGGCTACACCGAGGAGAACTACCCCGGATTCCTCGACCGCTTCGTGCGCCACTTCTCCTTCTTGGAAGCCCAATGGGAAAAAGAGCAGGGCCTGTTCACCACCCGTGAAGAGAGCCTCGTAGAGATCTACAAGAAGGCTCGTCCGGGCGAACCACCATCGGTGGAATCCGCCAAGGCGTACTTCGAAAATGCCTTCTTCAACCACAAGCGTTATGACCTCACCAAGGTTGGCCGTTACAAGCTCAACCGTAAACTGGGCGACGAAATCCAGAAGATCAATGGTCTTTTGGGTGTCGACATTGAAGTGCCACAAATTGGCCACGAAGTTCTCACACCGGCCGAGCTACTTGCTACGTGCACCTACTTGTTGCACCTGGCTGACTCCACCGAGGGTTACCGCCTTGACGACCAGGACCACTTCGCTAACCGTCGTATCCGTAGCGTTGGCGAGCTGATCCAAAACCAAGTTCGTGTCGGACTCTCCCGTATGGAGCGTGTTGTACGTGAACGTATGACCACCCAAGACGTTGAAGCCATCACGCCACAAACGTTGATCAACATCCGTCCGGTAGTTGCCGCAATTAAAGAGTTCTTCGGAACTTCGCAGTTGTCGCAGTTCATGGACCAAGTGAATCCACTCTCGGGCCTTACCCACAAGCGTCGGCTCTCGGCCCTTGGACCAGGTGGTCTCAGCCGTGAGCGCGCAGGCTTCGAAGTACGTGACGTTCACTCCAGTCACTACGGTCGTATGTGCCCGATTGAAACCCCAGAAGGCCCAAACATTGGTCTTATCGGAAACTTGGCATCCTTTGCCCGAGTCAACGATTACGGCTTCATCGAAACCCCTTACCGCAAGGTCGTTGACGGCCGCGTAACCAAGGACATCATGTACCTCTCTGCCGACGCAGAAGAGGAATACATCATCGCCCAGGCCAACGCCACGTTCGATGAAACCGGCCTGTTCACCGACCCCAAGGTTCTCGTTCGCCGAGCACCTCAAGGAGCCAGTGTTCGCGTTGGTGCAGGTGGCAACAACAGCTACTCCTCCACCAACGAAGTGGACTTCGTGAAGCCCAGCGAAATCGACCTTATGGACGTTTCGCCGAAGCAGATCGTTTCCATCGCCACCGCGCTTATCCCGTTCCTTGAGCACGACGACGCAAACCGTGCCCTCATGGGTGCCAACATGCAGCGCCAGGCCGTGCCATTAGTACGTCCTGAGGCACCTTATGTGGGTACCGGTGTAGAAGCCCGTGCTGCTCGTGACGCTGGCGACGTAGTACTCGCCGAAGGCACCGGAACGGTTACCGAAGTTTCTGGTGACTATGTAACGGTTCAGTACGACGACGCAGCACTTGGTCGCAAGATCTACCGCCTGCACAAGTTCCGTCGCTCGAACCAGAACACCTGTATCAACCATCGCATCAAGGTCATCGAAGGCGACCGCGTGCAGGGCAACCAAGATGGTCAATTCAAGGCCACCGTTCTGGCCGACGGACCATCCACCGATATGGGCGAACTTTCCCTGGGCAAGAACCTCCTCGTTGCGTTCATGAACTGGGAGGGCTACAACTTCGAAGACGCCATCATCCTCAACGAGCGTTTGGTTAAGGACGACGTACTCACTTCTATTCACATCGAAGAGCACGAAGTTGACGCCCGCGACACCAAGCTTGGTGCCGAAGAAATCACCCGTGACATTCCGAACCTCAGCGAAGAAATCCTCAAGGACCTCGACGAGCGCGGCATCATTCGCGTTGGTGCAGAAGTTGGCCCTGGTGATGTCCTCGTCGGCAAGGTAACGCCCAAGGGCGAAACCGAACTCACCCCAGAAGAACGCCTGTTGCGCGCCATCTTCGGTGAAAAAGCTCGTGAAGTTCGTGACACCTCACTGAAGGTTCCTCACGGCGAATACGGCAAGGTCATCGACGTCAAGGTATACACCCGCGAAGACGGCCACGAGCTTGCTCCCGGCGTCAACCAGTTGGTACGTGTCTATGTTGCCCAGAAGCGCAAAATCCAAGCGGGCGACAAGCTCGCCGGGCGCCACGGCAACAAGGGTGTTATTTCTAAGATCCTCCCGATCGAAGACATGCCCCACACCGCCGACGGTATGCCTGTCGATATCATCTTGAACCCACTGGGCGTACCTAGCCGTATGAACGTTGGCCAGGTTCTCGAAGCTCACCTTGGCTACGCCGCACGTTGGGGCTGGGCCGATGGCGCGGGCGAAGCACCACTTCGTGGCACCGAAACCAAAACCCGTCCGGATACTCGCCCAGCCGCTTGGGTGGCCACACCGGTATTCGACGGCGCCCACTGGGATGAACCAGGCACCCGCCACAAGACCATCCAGGAAACCTTCCGCACCCTCAACCCTGAGGGCAAAGACGGCGACCGATTGGTGCAAGATAACGGCAAGATCCAGTTGTACAACGGCCGCACGGGCGAAGCGTATGACCAAACCGTTACCTGTGGCTACATGTACATCTTGAAGCTCAACCACTTGGTCGACGACAAGATCCACGCCCGTTCCACCGGCCCGTACTCCATGATCACGCAGCAGCCGCTCGGTGGTAAAGCACAGTTCGGCGGACAGCGTTTCGGCGAAATGGAAGTGTGGGCCCTCGAGGCTTACGGCGCCGCTTACTGCCTGCAGGAGCTGCTCACCATCAAGTCCGACGACGTGCTTGGTCGTGTGAAGGTTTACGAAGCCATTGTTAAGGGCGAGAACATCCCTGAACCGGGCATCCCCGAATCGTTCAAGGTGCTCATCAAGGAAATGCAGTCGCTGTGTCTCAACGTCAA
>JANLRI010000036.1:0-3473 GCA_031361565.1 Betaproteobacteria bacterium
GAGCTGGTGATGCCGGGTGAATCGCTCAAACCCGGCGCGATCTACAACAGCAATCGTTTTGTACTGGTGAATGCCTTGAGAGCACTGGGCTGCGAGGTCAGAGATCTTGGCATTGTTCCCGATACCTTGGCGGCCACGCGGTCCGCCTTAAGGGATGCGGCCAGCGGCGCCGATTTAATTCTCACCTCGGGGGGGGTCTCGGTGGGTGAGGAGGATCATGTCAAACCCGCGGTGGAGGCCGAGGGCGAGTTGAATATGTGGCAAATTGCTATGAAACCAGGCAAGCCCCTGGCCTATGGAAAGGTGCGTAGGCCTGACGGCGGTACGGCCAGCGCAACTGCGCATTTCATTGGTTTGCCAGGAAACCCTGTTTCTAGTTTGGTCACTTTTTTACTCTTCGTCAAACCCTTCCTTCGCATCTTGCAAGGGATGACCAAAGAGCATGCTCAGGCACATTTGCGGGCTATTACACTGCGCGCTGATTTCGACTGGCCCAAGGCGGATAAGCGTCGGGAGTTTTTGCGGGTGTGCTTGAACGCTAACGGTGGCCTAGATTTGTTTGAGAATCAAAGCTCAGCGGTGCTGACGTCCACAGTGTGGGCCGACGGTTTGCTAGACAACCCCGCGATGCAGACCATCTCGAAAGGCGATATGGTTCGCTTTATCCCCATGGCTAGTCTGCAGCAATAACACACTAGCGTAAGATTTCTGACTATGCATCTGAAGATACTTTATTTTGCAAGCTTGCGCGAAACCTTGGGGCGCGAAGCGGAATCGCTTGATGTCCCAGCCGCCGTCACGACCGCTGGAGAATTGCGTGCATGGCTGAGCCTACGCGATGCTAGTTTTGGCCAAGCCTTGGCGCAAAGCCGTGCCTTACGCATGGCGATCAATAAACGCTTGGCCCAGCCCGAGAGCGCTCTGGTGGAAGGCGCGGAAGTGGCGTTTTTCCCTCCGGTGACCGGAGGGTAGAAGCCATGCCCGTCAAAGTACAAGTCGAAGATTTTGATTTGACCCAAGAGGTTGCCGCGCTGCGAGCGGGTGACGCTCGGGTGGGCGCCGTCGCCTGCTTCATCGGCACCGTACGTGACCTTAATATGGGTATGGGCGTTTCGACCCTTACGCTTGAACATTATGCGGGGATGACCGAGCTTGCCTTGGAAGACATTTGCGTGCAAGCCGCCCAACGCTTCGATATTTATGAGAGCTTGGTGATTCATCGCTACGGTGAACTGAAACCCCTGGATCAAATCGTTCTGGTGCTTGTAACGTCCGCCCATCGCGGCGAATCATTTAAGGCCTGTGAGTTCATCATGGACTATCTTAAAACCCAGGCGCCATTTTGGAAAAAAGAGCAAACCCCCGAGGGCGCGCGCTGGGTCGAGTCGCGAGACTCTGACGAAGCTGCGGCGGCGCGCTGGAAATAGTGATCGTTTTGGGCCGCCATTGAGCTTTAATCCTCCTCCACCCTGGCTCTGGATGGTGTTCACTCTGTTTGCCGCTGGTGGTCAGGTGCTTCGCAATGCCATGCAGCGCAGCCTTACTGAGAAGCTCGGCACGACCGGTGCAACGCACGTTCGCTTTCTTTACGGTTTACCTTTCGGGCTGCTCTTTTTCGGCGCGGCTTTTTATCTCATGGGCCAACCCATGCCGCGCGCCCAACCTGGTTTTTGGGGGTGGATACTTCTTGGCGCCTGTACCCAAATTGTGGCGACTGCATTGATGTTGACTGCAATGCGCTCCAAGTCCTTTGTGATGACCACGGCTTACATTAAAACGGAGCCGGTTCAGGTGGCTGTTTTCGCCGCGATTTTCCTGGGAGACCGGCTTCCGTTGTGGATCTGGGTCTCTGTGATTGTCGCAACGGTTGGCGTCGTGATGATGTCTTGGCAGAAAGCTCCAGTCAAGCAAAAGCGCCCTATAACAGATGGCGCCACATCAACTTCCTTCGATGGTGCCCATACTCTTCCCGCTAAGGAGTCGGGCTCCGGCTCCGCTCAAGCGATTGCCTTTGGTCTAGGCGCCGCGGCACTTTTTGCCTTAGCAGCGGTGGGCTTTCGTGGTGGTGTTATTCATTTGGGTGAAAGTCATTTTTGGCTCAGGGCGAGCCTCACCTTAGCCATCGGCCTCACCATTCAAACCTTCATTCTGTCCACCTATCTTCTGATCCGGGATCGACAAGTATTGGTCAAACTCGTCGAACTTTGGAGGCCTTCCTTGTTAGGTGGTTTTCTTGGCGCCTTTTCCTCTCAGATGTGGTACCTAGCCTTCGCTTTAGCGACGGTTGCACAAGTGCGAACCTTAGCCTTGGTGGAAATTTTCTTTGCTCTCATTATTTCTAAGAAGTTATTTGCTCAAGGTACCAGCGCCCGCGAGTTGCTTGGAATGGCGCTGATCGCAGTTGGCGTGGCTGGTGTGGCGTGGCTAAGCTAGCTCTTGAAATAAACTACCATAGCCCAAACTAGACTTCGCTCGTAATTTTTGACTTTTCAAAAGGATTCCAATGAAACGCATCCTCCTGTTTGTACTGACGAACGTCGCCGTGATGGTTGTGCTTGGCCTCGTGAGCAGTCTTTTAGGCGTGAATCGCTACCTTAGCGCGTCGGGCCTGAACATCGGGCAACTGATGGGGTTTTCGCTCATCATGGGCTTTGGTGGTGCCATTATTTCCTTGCTGATGAGCAAAACCATTGCGAAATGGAGTTCGGGTGTTCGGCTGATCAACCAAGCTTCGAACCCCGATGAAGCCTGGATCGTAGAAACGGTTCGCCGCTTGGCCGACAAAGCGGGCATTGGCATGCCAGAGGTTGGAATTTTCGAGGGCGAACCCAACGCCTTTGCGACCGGTGCGTTCAAAAATTCCGCCTTGGTGGCAGTCTCCACTGGCCTTTTGACCTCCATGCGAAAGGAAGAAGTCGAAGCCGTGATCGGCCATGAAATCGCACATATTGCCAATGGCGATATGGTCACGATGACGCTGATTCAAGGTGTAATGAATACCTTTGTTGTGTTCTTGTCGCGAGTGATCGGCTATTTTGTCGATAAAGTCGTTTTGCGCAACAATAATGACGGCCCAGGCATTGGCTACTACGCCACCACCATCGTGCTGGATATTCTCCTCGGGTTTGTCGCGGCCATGATTGTCGCTTGGTTCTCTCGTCACCGCGAATTCCGCGCGGACGCTGGTTCAGCGAACCTTTTAGGGCAGCCTCAGACCATGATGAACGCACTTAAACGTCTGGGTGGCCTGGAGCCTGGTGAATTACCCAAGTCGATTGCAGCCATGGGTATCGCTGGTAAGCCTTCGGGTTTGATGGCATTGTTTTCTACGCATCCTCCGATTGAAGAGCGGATTGCTGCTTTGCAGGCTCGTAAGGCTTAGATTTCGCAGGCTTGGGGCGGGCTCGGTGGGTGTGCACTTCTAAACTGCGCACTTCTAGAGTGCGCACGTCGAGCAGGTCGGGCTAGGTGGC
>JANLRI010000047.1:0-5135 GCA_031361565.1 Betaproteobacteria bacterium
AACATGATGATCGCTGGCGGCCGTTCCGTCGAGGGCAATCGCTATATTGGCGAAGACGGTGATGCCCAGGCGCATCGCCAGCCACAGGGTTCGGCGGACGATAAAGTGACGTCCAGCGAGTGATTCCCATCGGAATCAAAACGTGACGACAAGAACAATTTAAGAGCAACTTATGGCAAAAATTACCGCCTCCGTTTTTACCTCCCATGTCCCCGCGATTGGCGCTGCGCTTGATCTGGGCAAGACTCATGAGCCCTACTGGAAGCCGGTTTTCAAGGGCTACGAATACTCCAAACAGTGGATGAAGGACAACCGTCCTGATGTCATTTTCCTGGTTTTTAATGATCATGCAACCGCGTTTAGTTTGGACATGATCCCGACCTTTGCGATTGGCACGGCAGCGCAATTTGAACCCGCCGATGAGGGCTGGGGGCCACGGCCAGTACCCGTGGTCAAAGGCCACCCGGCGCTCGCTTCGCACATCGCTCAGTCCGTCATTCAAGACGATTTTGACCTGACCATCGTGAATCGCATGGATGTAGACCACGGCCTGACAGTGCCGCTCTCATTGATGTGCGGTCAACCCCCCAAAGAAAAATTTGAATGGCCCTGCCCGGTGATTCCATTCGCGGTCAATGTTGTGCAATATCCCATCCCTTCTGGGCGACGTTGCTTCCAACTGGGCAAGGCCATTCGTAAGGCGGTCGAATCGTATGACGAGCCACTAAATGTCCACATCTGGGGCACGGGTGGCATGAGTCACCAGTTGCAGGGGCCACGAGCAGGCTTGATCAATAAGGTCTTTGATAACGCCTTTTTAGATAATCTGGTGAGCAATCCAGAAGCCGTGGCGGCAATCCCTCATATTGACTATGTGCGAGATGCGGGCTCTGAAGGTATTGAGCTGGTGATGTGGCTGATCGCACGGGGAGCGATGGCTGATGCGAGTGGGGGCAAGGCCCCGAAGCTGAAGCATCGTTTCTATCACGTCCCTGCTTCCAATACGGCAGTGGGCCATATGATATTGGAAGATAGTCAATAAACTGTACGCCGCGCGTGCTTCTTCACCCGCGACTAAATAATCCCATCCAGGTAAAAGCAAGAGTTAAAGATGAGTAAGACCATTAAAGTCGCCCTAGCAGGCGCAGGTGCCTTCGGTGTAAAACATCTCGACGGTATCAAAAACATCGACGGCGTTGAAGTGATTTCCTTGATTGGTCGTACTTTCGATAGTACCAGGGAGGTGGCAGACAAGTACGGTATTAAGCATGTCACAACAAACCTCGCAGACAGTCTGGCCTTACCGGATGTCGATGCGGTGATTTTATGCACACCCACCCAGATGCATGCCGAGCAAAGCCTGGCTTGTTTGCAGGCGGGTAAGCATGTACAGGTTGAAATCCCTCTGGCAGATAGTTTGAAAGGCGCCGAGAGTGTCGTCAACCTGCAGAAAAAAACCGGTCTAGTCGCCATGTGTGGACACACCAGGCGGTTCAACCCAAGCCATCAATTTGTATTCAACAAAATCAAGGCGGGCGAGTTTAATATCCAACAACTGGATGTGCAAACCTACTTCTTTCGGCGCAGCAATATCAATGCGCTAGGTAACGCCCGTAGTTGGACCGATCACCTGCTTTGGCATCACGCGGCTCACACCGTCGATTTGTTTGCCTACATGTGCAATAGCCCGATTGTGCAGGCCAATGCCTTACAAGGGCCCATTCATCCTGGCCTTGGCATTGCCATGGACATGAGCATTCAATTGAAGGCCGCCAATGGCGCGATTTGTACTTTGAGCTTGAGTTTTAACAACGATGGCCCTCTCGGTACCTTTTTCCGCTATATCGGTGATACCGCCACCTATCTGGCACGCTACGACGATCTGTTCAGCGGCAAGGAGGAGAAGATTGACGTCAGCAAGGTCGATATTTCGATGAACGGTATCGAGCTACAGGACCGAGAGTTCTTCTCGGCGATTCGCGAGGGTCGTGAACCAAACTCCAGCGTCGCGAAAGTATTTGCATGTTACGAGGTGTTACATAAGTTGGAGCAACAACTTCAAAAAGCCTAGGCACCAGCCCGATCTCAAAATCAGCGAACCTTTGGACAAAGCAAGCCTTTATGAAAACTAGAAAACTCGGCCCCTTCCAAGTCTCCGCGATTAGCCTTGGTTGCATGAACTTGAGCCACGCTTACGGCGTACCGGTGTCAGCCGAGCAAGGTGAGCGCGTCTTGCTGGCCGCGCTGGACGAAGGCGTGACGATGTTTGATACCGCGGCGCTCTACGGTTTTGGGGCCAATGAAACTCTATTGGGCAAGGTGTTGGCCAAGCATCGTCAACGTTTTACCTTGGCCAGTAAATGCGGCATTCAAGGCACCGATGTGGCTGGCGACGGTAAACTCGTTCGAGTGATCGACGGACGGCCGGAAACCATTCGTGCGGTCTGCGAAGCTTCGCTCAAGCGCTTACAAACCGATGTGATCGACCTTTACTATTTACACCGCTGGGACAAAAAGGTTCCGATTGAAGAAAGCGTTGGTGCGCTCAGTGAACTCGTACGCGTGGGGAAAATTCGCGCGATAGGTTTGAGCGAGGTCTCGGCAAGCACCTTGCGTAGGGCTCATGCCGTACACCCGATTGCCGCCGTGCAAACCGAATACTCTCTTTGGAGTCGCAACGCCGAGATCGCCATTCTTAAAGCCTGCAAGGAACTCGGAACCACCTTTGTCGCTTTCAGCCCCTTGACGAGAGGGTTTCTGTGCGGAGAACTCTTGGACGTAAGCACCCTCGACGCCAAGGACATTCGCCGAGGCATGCCGCGCTTCACCACGGAGAATTACGCTAATAACTTAAAGCTCCTGCCACCCTATTTGGCGCTTGCAAGAGAGGCTGGATGTACACCGGCCCAGCTCGCGTTGGCTTGGCTGTTACACAAGGCGGAGCATATTATTCCGATACCTGGCACCACCAGCCTGGCACATTTACTGGACAACTTGGGAGCCGCCGAAGTTAAACTCTCCGTCGAAACGATTGGCCAACTTGACCGTCTGATCAACCAACAAACGGTCGTTGGAAACCGTTACAACGAGCAAAGCAACCTCGAAGTCGATACCGAGGTGTTTGCTTAAGCGCTCATTAACAATCTATTAAGCGGCTTTCACGAGCAGGCTGCTTGTGGGTCGGCCCTTAAAGTCGGTCCAACAACGCTCGGTAAAGTTATACAGTTTGCATTTGCCCGCGGTTTCAAAGTACCAGCGCCAAGAAAACCGCTGAATCACAATGCGCTCGGGCAGCATGTTCTCAAGCTTAGACTGGGCCTGGCGTAACCGATACAAAGGAATGCTCATATCGACGTGGTGCGCGGTGTGCTCCATGATGTGATGCATCAGGGCACCAATTCGCATGGGGAACGTAAGATGCACCGTTGTCGACACGAAGGGCTGAGCCTTGGCCCAAGCCGTACGCTCGTCATGCCAGGAAACTGACGTGTGGGTGTGATGAACATAGACCACGAAGCCAATCATGGCGCACCAGAACATGAACGGCACAACAAAGCCCATCAAAAGAATCAGCAAAACCGATTGCCCGCTAGCAACGGCCGCAACCCACAATGCCGCGATCCACACCAAAGCATAAGCCGTAACGAGAATGTTGTCCCACAAAAACACGGACCGGCGGGTCGGCATATTGTCGCTGTTCGGGTAGAACATGCGGCGCCACCAGATTTCAATCATGTAGTACAGGCCAGGGGCCCAACCACTGCGGTACAGACGCTCCATGAAGCGGCGCATCGGTGGCAAAGCCTTGAACTCCTCGGCCGTCATGGGTGCCCAGACAAAATCCACACCTTTCAAGTTAGTGTAGCCGTGGTGAACTACGTTGTGCCCGATATCCCAAAGACTAAACGGGGTCAAAGACGACATAAATGCCGCCCGTCCAAGCCACTTGTTCAGCGTTCGGTTTGGCGTCAAGCTTTGATGGCAGCCGTCATGACCAATGATAAAGATACGACCGATCATGAAACCCGCTGCCATGCCACAAAGCAGCTTCAAAGCCCAATGATCAAGGGCGACGGTACCGCTCAATAGCGCTACAAGAATGGCGTAATCAAGAAGCAACAACAGGATGGGGTACAACACCACCTTTTGCGACAAAGGAATCAGCCAAGTGCGGATCACCTTACGATGAGGCATCGGCAGATTAGGGGCAATGGGAACTTCGAGAACGGGGCTTGAAGGGTGCTTGTTCGGTACAGACAGGGAAGGAGCAACGTCAGACATAAAGTGGTTGATGCGGCTTTTAAAGGTTTGTTTAAGGTCTCTTAGTCGAGATGTCGCAGCCTTACTTACCGATTGCATACCCTTACGGGCAGGCAAAAACGGTTCAGATTAGGTCAGGCGACACACTCGGTTCTAGTGCTAAGTCTCTAATTTTACTTGAGTTTTGGTCACAAAGGTGGGAAGTCCACCCTTTTGTACTTAAGTTGAATCACGTAGTACGAGGCGACCTCCAATGCGGCGGCGGAGTGCGGACGGAATATCAAGTGACGCTTTAAACCTTTCGGCCCTTACCCGGTCGACGCGCTTGCCCTCCGGTATCGCCCCTTGCTCCGGTAACACGAGGTGGCAAGCCGGTATGTTGAGTAAGAATCTGGCCTTTAACTGGCGCTGCCCGCTTGCCTGGCGTCGTCGCTGTCGGCACTAGCCGTTCTGCTTTGCTTGCAGCGGCAAAAGAGGCCGGACTCATGCGCGCGGAGGGGCTCAACTTCGCTTCAGAATCAAAGGGTAGGCCAGCGCGGCCAACGACGGTTCGCGCGCCTGCGCCACTGCCTCGCGAACCTGAGAAGGTTTGCGCAGGACGCATTGAGCTGCCAGGGGCCGAGGTAGAGTTTTTCCTACGAGCACTTTGGTAACTGCCATCGGTGACGGGTTGGAAGGTGGGGATTAAATGATTCTTGCCATTTCCATT
This sequence comes from Betaproteobacteria bacterium, assembly GCA_031361565.1. GTDB lineage: Bacteria > Pseudomonadota > Gammaproteobacteria > Burkholderiales > Burkholderiaceae_E > JAPOKJ01. The sequence continues at coordinate 4,970 of JANLRI010000047.1, forward strand.
CAAATCTGCACGACCCATGCTCTTCAAAGCGTCACGTAACAATGGCCAATTATTGGCATCGTGATAGCGCAAGAAGGCTTTGTGCAAGCGACGGCGACGATCTCCGCGGACAATATCGACCGTTTCGCTGCTGCGAGTCACTTTACGCAAAGGGTTGCGATTGCTG
>JANLRI010000049.1:0-7415 GCA_031361565.1 Betaproteobacteria bacterium
TCAGATTAGAAGGGGGTCCCCAATCCGGCTTGCCGGTTGGAAAGGGATCCGCTGATGGGTCTCGAAGCGGAGCGGAGTTGGGGCCCGTCAGATTAGAGGCGGTGCCACTGCTCGGTGGATTCTCGAAACCTGCCTCAATCCACGCATGTACAGCCGTGCCAAATTCCGCCGCAGGGGATCGTCGGCGAGGAAGCGGAAGCACATAGGTCCAGTGGTACTTGCGCGGGCAAACGGCCACAACGCCCAGGGCGGAAACCGGAAGGGACGTAACCGATAATCCCCGGGCCGATAATCCTTGTGCCGATAAGCCTTGTGCCGATAAGCCTTGTGCCGACAAACCAGCTGAAGACAAACCCAGTGCAGACAAAGCAGGTGCCGACGAACTCGACGAACCCGTCGCAGCCAAACCGGTTCCCAGAGGTGGAAGTGGTGCAGGTAGGGGCTTGAGGCGACGGCTTTTGGTCCGTCCGGAGGTGGCAGGAAGCGCCTCACCAAACAGGCCGGTCGATACTCCAGGGGATCCAGCAAATCCATCGTGGGACCGATTTTTGCGATCAAGCTTTTCGTTCAGTGCGTCGAGTCGACGTTTCCGCAACGACGCAGCGGGATCCTCCTTGGCCGCAGCTTCAGACTTCCCTGGCGTAAACAGCTTGCTGTCGTTGAGCAGATCAAAAAACGCACTTGGGCCGTGGGCGGTGGCCGGGCCGGGGTACCAATGCCCGGTGGAGCAAATCAAGTTCTTCCGGGCGCGTGTCACGGCGACGTACAGCAGACGAAGTTCTTCCTCGTTGGCTCGTAGCCGAGCGGCATCGGCCAAAACTTTGAGCTCTTTGTAGTGGCTGATGGGCGGCACAGTGGGATCACCGTCAGCCTGAAGCCAAGGGGGGAGAACCGCGGCTTGGGTAACCCCATTGGCAGGCAGACGTTCGTCGGGAAAGATGCTTGAGGACTTTTTTGTTCCGGCAATTCCCGCCAGAAATACCGTGTCAAACTCCAAACCTTTGGCTTGGTGAATGCTCATAATCTGCACAGCATCAGTCCCGGTTTGTGTCGCTTCGGCGGGATCATCCTCGGATTCCGCTACCAGTTGCAGATACTCCAAAAATGACAGCATGGCCGTGCGAACCGTCGGCGGCTCTCGGTACAGCGGATCGTCATCGCCGGTCGCAGAAGATTCACATTGCCAAGCCCCTGGTTCGGTTTGCCGGTCGCGTGTGGGGGCTCGTTCACTCAACGGCGAGAATCGGGCTGCGACGTCGATGAAACGCAAGAGGTTCTCATGACCAATGGTGTCCACGTCACGGTAGAGGCCAACTTCTTGCGCAATGGCATCGATCACGTCGGCAATTGAACGTTCCGAGGCAGAGCGCCCCAAGAGGGCTCGTAAGGTAGATCGTATGTGCACGAATTGTTTGCAGCGACCGTAGGCTTCGGCGGAAAGTTCGGTGATCGAATCGGTTTGTACCAGAGCGGCCATGAGATCAACCCGCCGATCATCACCCCCACGGTTTTTGGCCAGCTTACGCGCCGAACGACCAAGGGCACCGAGATCACGCATGCCAATGCGAAACCGCGGACCCTGCAAAATCCGTAGTAGCGCGATGCTCGGATCAGGGCCGAGCCAAGTCTGATCGTCGACCTGTGCGGCACCAACAGTTTCCGCTGCAACGATGTTCATCGAGCCGGAATCTGCCTCAGTCCCAGTTTCAGTTTCAGTTTCAGTTTCAGTTTCAGTGGCAAGAGTAGTGGCGTTGTCCATCGAAGAATCAGTAGGTGCACAGATGATCTCAAGCCACGCCATCAAATCCACCACTTCGGGCCTGGCCAGCAATCCACCCATACCCATCACGTCGACCGGAACCCCAGCAGCCTTCAGGGCCGACACGATGGCAGGAATAACCTTCCGCTTCCGACACAGCACCGCGATCTCCGACCAAGGGGCGCCAATGGCCAGACATCGCTTGGCAATCTCCGCCGCCTCAGAACTGTCGTCGGCCCCAATGAAACTGGTGAGCTTGGCCGGTGGTGCGTCATCGCGTGCTTGCAAGGTTTTCGGTCGAGCCGAGGGCACCTTGCCCTGAACGTAGTTAGCCAGCTCCACCACCAAAGTACCGGAGCGATGATTGGTCTCCAACCGCCGTTCGACTGCACCGGGAATGTGCTGCTCGAAGTTGGTGATGTTGGAAAGATGCGCACCGCGAAAGCCATAAATGGACTGCATGTCATCGCCCACCGCAGTCACGTTTGGCGCCAACGAAACCCCACCTTCTGCCGACGGTTCTACGTACAGCAGCTCTAACAGTTTGCGTTGAGCGAAGTTCGTATCTTGATATTCGTCCAACAACACCACGGGATACTGGTGACGAAGCTCATCGGCCACATCAGGAAAATTCGCAACCACATGAGCGGCCAGCGCTAGCTGATCACTGAAATCTATGCAATCGTAGGATTTCTTGGCTTGGGCATACGCCGTGGCGAGACCGCACAGATCGAGTCGGTATTGCAACGCGCGCTTTGCGTTATCGGCGAGACGTGAACCGCCAGAACCAAGTAGCTCTTCGCAATTCGCACGAACGGTTTCGATCGTGACCAGATGGTCAGCACACGAAGAGGCCAGGGACAACGCTTCATTGATCAGCGATCCCAAACGACCGGTTTTTCGATGGTTAATGGTGACCGCATCAAGCGCGCCATAGAGCAACTGCCATGATTCCGCTCGATCGAGCAGACGTGGAAGCCGAGTGAATCCCAAACGGGCGTGGTTGGCATTCACGATGGAAGCACCAAAACCATGATAGGTCTGCACGCTTACGTTTGTTCCGGGCCCTAGTTCGCTAATGGCCCGTGCTCGAAGGTTAGAAGCGGCTTTGTTGGAGAACGTCAGCCCAAGAATCTGCTCGGGTTCCCAGCCCCCTTCGGTGATGAGGTGCGCCATCCGCCGGGCCATGACCGTGGTCTTGCCCGAACCAGCACCGGCCAGAATCAACAGCGGTGACCCAACGTGGGTTATCGCCGCCGTTTGCTCGGCCAATTCCAACCAAACCTTTGGAGCGCTGGCTCTTGGGCCATCTTCAATTACCGCTTCTCCTCGCAAGTCCGGCGGAGTTTGCGAACTCATGCGCCAACCTCAGCGCCTAAGGGTTGGATAGGGCAGGCTCGTTGAAAGGCGCAGTATTGGCAGTCGGCGTCGACACTGGGGCGAAAGGTTTCTGTAAGAATTTCGTTCGCTCGGAATGCTATGCGCGCCGATGTTAACTCGGCGTGGTTCGCTTGAATGGGTTGATCGATGTCTTTGCTGTTCTGCAAAAAATGCAAGCGCAATCGATCTGGTTGGCCAACTCCGGCAAACGCCGGATCGTTGTTCACGGCCAGATGGTAGGTGGCCAGCTGCAGGTCTTCCTCATCGACCGTGCCCGCTGGTGGCGTGCCCGTTTTGTAGTCAACAATTTCCAAATTGCCGTTGGGGTCGATAGATACTCGATCGATGGAACCGACCAAAACGTGCTCGGCATCGTCGCCCACGGTGATGGTGAAACGATGCTCAACGGCCACTACCTGAGCGATCTTGGGTAGCTCGTTCTCCCACCACGTGCGCAGCCAATCCTCGGCCCGCCGGCGGTAATCGGCCTCTTGGGGGCGGTAGGCAAATGCCGTGGAATCCCACGCGTCGTCGAGGCAGGTGAGTAACTCCGTAAGTCCACATTCAATAGGCGTATACGGCACGAGCGGTGCAACATCAGATGCGAAACCGATTTTTGATTTGTCGGGCCCCATCTCCGCTTCGCTTCGAGTCGCACGAGAGGTTTCACTTCCAACCGGCAAGCCGGATTGGGAACCGTCGTCCTTTTGGTTTGTAACGGCGGTAGCCGGCGGGGCCAGGTAGCGTTCAAGCGCTTCGTGAACCATGGTGCCGACGCTGGCCTGCACGCTCCCTGACCCACGGACCGCAGCAACGTACTGATAGGCAAAGTTTTGCGGACAATTTTCAAACGTTGACAGTTGCGAGGCAGACAATCGCAATCGGCCGTCGGGAAAGCACGGCACAACTCCTGGTGTTTCGATGAGCGTGGGTAGCGGTATGGCCCGGCGAACATTTGGGTATGTGTACGTATGATTCGGCCAGTCCTCAATAAACCTGCTGATCAATACCCCTGGCTCCGGGGCGGAAATAGCGACAACGGACTCACTGGAACGGGCCACACACTCCAAGAACAGCGCTTCTTCGGTCGCAACATGCTGCGCTAGCGCCGCCCTACTCGCTTGCAAGGCCGCGGAATCCGAGGCGATTGAACCAACAGGTCCAAACGTGTTCGGCCAAGACCCTTCGGCGAGACCAACCACCACAACCACCGCGAATTGGCGGCCAAGCAGTTCTGATGGTGTGAGCAGGGCCACGATCGATGCATCGCCAACCGGCTTATCCTGATCGAACGTCTCAAGCCCGGCCAGATCACGATCGCTATCCGTAGCTGGGGCTACGTCCGAGGGCTGGAAAGTCGAAACACCCGCAACACCAGCAACACCAGCAACACCCGCAACACCCGCAACACCCGCAACACCCGCAACACCTGCAACACCAGCAAAACCGGAACCACCGAAAACGTCCAAGCCGGATGATGGTTCAGCCGACGAAGCATTCACCCAACTCTTGGCCAAAATCCGACGCAGTTCTGCCCGACATGCTCCAACCTCGGCACAGGGAACCGGTCGAACGCTGCGAAGAACCGCGTGACAAGCCGCAATCGTCGAGGAACCCGCCGCCAACGCCAATCGAGCAATGTCTCGTTCCCAAACATCAAACAGCACATCCGCCAACAAGGGGCCAGCGAGCCCTCCGGAAAATCGAACCGCAGCCTGCGAACTCGAAGAAGCCTCGATTGCCGACGAACTAACCGCAGCCTCTCCAAAGTGCTCAAGTTCCTGATCCACCAGGCGAAGCCATTGGCGCACCAAGGGATCAGCCGCCGACGGTCGGCCAGGTTCTGTGAATCGAATCCCCGATCGACGCCCGGAACGCCGAAGTCCTCCGACAAGCTCCGATTCCATCCCAAACTCTGCGGTTGCCCTCGGCACCCCTCGGCTGCGCACCACCACGGCCATGTCTCCCCAGGCGATCCCCGTTCGACGAGCCTCCGACAGAACCTGCACTACAGATTCGGGAGCCAAACTCCTATGCGAACTGATTACTCGCGAACGTGCTGGAGTGAGGGCTTGGCGTGTAAGGACCGGTGCCGCTGCAAGCTCGGGCCAAACGGCAACCGCCTCCGCAAATTGGGGTCCTTGGCGATCGGCGCTTACCCCAACGAGCTGAACTCCAACCGGCACCGCACGCAAAGGCGACCTCAGTAACGAACCCAGGAGCGACAAATCTTCGCCGCTCCAAGAATCGACATCGTCGCAGACCACGAGTGCCTCCGGTGCGAATCCTGCATGCACAAGCCCTCGCGGAGTGGTGATTCGCACTACCCCAACCAGTTTCGGAAACCAACGAGCGAGATCGTGCCGAAACGCTTCCGCACTAAACCTCTGCGCGCTTACCCAGATCACCGATCCGGCTTTCAGCGGAACATCAACACCGTCAGCCGCCCCGGCCGACAAACCAAAACGTGAACCAACAACTTCACTCAAGCGCGCGGCCAACGCGAAGGTCTTCCCCGATCGGGCTCCACCGGTGACAAACAGTGCCATCACTGCGCGCTCCTATTGAGCAGTGCCACCGCAGGTAGGCGAGTTACTGCGCGTAGACGAGCCACTGCACGTAGTCGAGCCATTTGGCGAAGTCGAACCATCTCAAACACGGAAATCACGAAACAACATCACGAGACGAGATCATGAAAGAACCACGAAAAACACGAACGAAACCACGAAACCACGGTCGCTAAACCAAGACGGGAGCGCCGTGCACGAGATATTCAGCCTGACCATCCGCGGCCCGACGAGTTTCGGCCATGCCGATCTGCGCCAAATACACTAAGTGGGCATAGGTTTCACTTTCGGCCATCGAACCCCAGCGCTCCGGACGAAACAGGAAGTGGCTATAACCCTCAACTGAAGTCCAACCGTCGGCCTGAGAAACCCGAGACAACAACTCAAGGCGATCCTGATGATGGGCCTTCACCTCGCGAACCCGGCCGGGTAAATCATCAAAGTCCAAGCCATGGGCGGGCAGCACTCGCGTAACCCCCGCAAGTGCGGCCACCGTATCGAGCGATCCCAAGAAATTGGCCAGCGACGCATCACCCGATCCAATGCCGGGAACGTGCGGAGTAATCGTCGGCAGCACATGATCACCGGAGACAAAGGTGCCGGTTTCAGGATCAAACAAACACAAATGATCAAGGGTGTGTCCGGGGGTGTGCACTACTTGCCAATCACGTCCGCCTAGGGAAACGGAATCACCACTTCGTAAGCGTACATTGGGTTTTGGAAACGGCCAACCGCGTTCACTGAGTGTCAATGTGGCACTTTTGTGCAACGAAGGTTCATCACCATAGGGATTCCACGTTTTGCCCCAAGGAGCCGCAGCGGCCGGTGAAACTCCGTCGGCAATGCGGACGTCAACTTTGAAAGGCTTCTGCCCAAAATCAGGATGCGCGTGAGCGGGATCAACGCAGTCCTCATCGTTCACGCACTGATGCAGCGGATCGAACATGGTGCGAAACGAACGGTGCGTGATGATCTTCGCTCCACCAGAAGCCTCGGCCAATCGCTCAGCGTTCCCAAAATGATCAGGATGCGAATGCGTGATCAAAATCGAACGCACTCGAGCGACGGGAATTTCTGCCTGCGCCAAACGCTCTAACAACGAGGACCACGATGCAGGACCGGGCAATCCGGGATCAATCACGTCAACCCCGTCCGGACCCACCAGCAAATAGGTGTTGATATGGGCAAGCCCCGGCAACTCAATGTGCAACTGGGCTCGCAAGACCCCCGGGGCGACTTCTTCAACCACGGTTCGTGCTGGCTGCTTCTCTTGGCGGACGGGTATACCAATGGGCGCGCTCAGGGGCATCGGTGGCTCATTGACCGGCCCGGAATTCGTAACACCTGTAGGTTCAGCACTCATAAGCAAAGACGCTACCGGCAGGGTGAGACAAGATTGCATTCCCCTGCGCAAATTCGGCCTGCCGGACAGTGGGTTTCATTTCTGAAGCCCACCTGCCATAACGTTGTTACGTCGGCGCCAACAAATGGTGTTGAACATAAATGTCACCCAACCAAATAGATGCCTCGGAGGCCTCCATGAAACTCAGCATCATGCTCAACTACGCCGGAAACATTCGCGAGCTCGCCGATGAAGTGTCCGCACTGGAAAAGGCCGGGCTCGATTGCGTGTGGGTGGCCGAGGCCTACAGCTACGACGCCATTTCCATGATGGGATACCTGGCCGCCAAGACCGAAACGGTCGAAAT
>JANLRI010000146.1:0-9646 GCA_031361565.1 Betaproteobacteria bacterium
CGGCCGCGGAGGCAAGCGATGGTCAATACATCAGCAACGCAGATCTCGACAAGGCCTTAGTACCCTTCCAAAAAATTCGAGATGCCGTGGGCGATAAGATGGACATCATGGTGGAGTTCCACAGCCTGTGGCGCTTACCCATGGCACAAAAAATCGCCCGTGCGTTGAAACCCTTCAATACCTTTTGGCATGAAGATGCCATTCGCATGGATTCGCTCGATTTGCTCAGGCAGTATGCCCCACACACCGATGCGCTCATTTGCGCAAGCGAAACCTTGTCCTACAAATGGGGCTTTAAGGATTATCTTCAAACGGGTGTTGCTGGAGTGGTGATGCTGGATCTTTCCTGGTGCGGCGGCTTGAGCGAAGCGCGTAAAATTGCCGCCATGGCCGACGCCTGGCAGCTCCCGGTGGCGCCCCATGATTGCACTGGACCAGTGGTGTGGGCGGCTAGCACCCACCTCTCTCTACATGCGCCCAATGCCCTCATCCAAGAAAGTGTGCGGGCGTTTTATTCGGGTTGGTACAAGGAGCTGGTCACTGAGCTTCCCGTGGTCAAAGAGGGCATGATTTCCCTGCACCAAAAGCCCGGCCTGGGCTTAGAACTTTTGCCCGATCTCCATCTTCGGCCAGATGCCATCCTGCGATCTTTCTCGGGGTAAAATCGTGCCGCAGGCCGATCATTTGATAGCCTCCCTGGAAAGATTGATTTGAACCCCATCATGAAAAATATCTTCTCGAAATTCACAGGCTCGGGCCATGCTTCGTCTGCCTTAGCGTCGTGTGCCTCGCGTTTTGTCTCGCTGAATTTGGCGATGAGTTTAGTGCTGAATATGGCGATGATTTTGGGGTTGTCGAGGTCTGGCGAGAGCCTGGCCCAAACCGACACTTACCCCGTGCGAGCCGTCACCATCGTGGTTCCGCAAACCGTGGGTGGTGCGAATGACACCGTCGCCAGAGCCTTACAGGCTAAGCTGAGCGAAGCTTTCAAACGCCAGTTCATTGTGGAGAATCGTCCTGGAGCGGGAGGCAACCTTGGCACCGCCTATGTGGCGAAGGCCGCCAAGGACGGCTACACCCTGCTACTCACCGCCGCTTCTGCTCACACCATCAATCCTTACTTGTATCGCGGCAAGCATGGCTTTGATCCGGTGGGTGACTTTGAGCCGATCGCGGTCGTCGCAACCGCCCCCTATGTTTTGGTCACCAATCCGAACTTTCCGCCTAAAAATGTCAAGGACCTGATCGCCTACGTTAAAAAACAACCCGGCAAAATCAATTACGCCTCAGCGGGCAATGGCACCACCAATCATTTGCTTGGCGAGATGTTTAAGCAATCGGCGGGCTTGTTTATGGTCCATATCCCCTACCGCGGGGCCTCGGCGGCGGCGACCGATGTGGTGGGCGGGCAAATTCCGATGACCTTTGGAAGCTTGCCGGGAGTCCTGCCTTTTGTAAAAGCAGGTCAATTGACGATGTTGGCGGTGGCTGAGCCCAAGCGTTCTCCTCTGATACCCGACACCCCAGCCATCGCCGAGACCTTGCCAGGATTCAGTACCGTGTCCTGGTCCGGCCTGTTTGCGCCGGCCGGCACCCCAAAGGAGGTGGTCGCGAAGCTGTTGGCGGAAACTCAAAAGGCGCTTTTGGCTAAGGATTTTCAGGACCGCTTGGCGAGTCAAGGCGCGGCCGTTTCCACACTGACGCAGCAAGAATTTGCAGCGCTAATTCAGCAAGATTTGGTGAAAATGGAGAAAATCGTGAAGGAATCCAAGGCTCAGATCGATTAAAGCCGATCCAAAGGCCTTCGTCGAGGATGAATTTGGGACAAGCCGTTTATAATGCTAGGTTGTTCAGAGCCTACGTCTAAATGCGCGGGCCGAGCCCTTTTCCACCGAATTTGACTTTCCATTAAGTAGTTTTCCATGCCGATTTACGCCTATAAATGTGGCGCGTGCGGCAAGTCGCATGACGCTCTCCAGAAAATGTCGGATGCGCCGCTGACGATTTGTCCTCACTGCAACGAACCCTCTTTGACCAAGCAAGTCACCGCCGCTGGATTTCAGCTCAAAGGCTCCGGTTGGTACGTGACCGATTTTCGCAATAGTGGCCAACCCTCCGGGAAAGCCGCGCCCGGCGAGACGGCGGCCGACAAAGCGGCCAAAGATTCAGGCGCTGGCGGGAGTGAAAAAGCCGCAGATAAAGCGGCGGGCGAGAAGGGCTCAGGCGAGAAGGGCTCAGGCGAGAGTAAGTCAGATTCAGCTAGTTCAACGCCAGCGTCCTCCCCGGCCCCTGCGGCAGCACCTCCTCCTGCGGCCGGTACGACACCCTCCCAAGGATAAGTATGTTTAAACGCTACTTGATGGCCGGCTTGTTGATCTGGGTGCCTTTGGTGATCACACTGTGGGTGCTCAATTCCGTGGTCAATGCCATGGATCAATTTCTGCCTGCTCAGGCGACATCGGAAACGCTGTTTGGTCGACATATCCCGGGCTTTGGCCTGATTGTGGTGATCGCGGTGGTTCTCCTCACCGGGGTCGCCGCCGCAAATTTTTTCGGCAAAAAACTGGTTGGGTTTTGGGAGAGTCTTCTCTCGCGCATCCCCTTGGTGCGGTCGATTTATTCCTCGGTCAAACAGGTCAGCGATACCATCTTGTCGCCCAATGGGCAGGCTTTTCGAAAAGCCTTACTTGTTCAGTACCCGCGCGCCGGGGTTTGGACGATCGCCTTTCAGACAGGCAATCCCAATGAGCACTTACGAGCGATCACCGGCCAAGATTTGGTGTCGGTCTATGTGCCTACCACGCCAAATCCGACCTCTGGCTTTTTTCTGTTAATGAAGGCCAGCGAAGTGGTCGAGTTGACCATGAGTGTGGATGAAGCTCTCAAATATGTCGTGTCGATGGGCGTTGTTGCACCGTCGGCCTCTGCGTTCATTGAGTCGTCCCTGACTCCAAAATCTTAATCGAGCACTTTATGCGTACTTGTTACACCGGCCAGGTAGCCATTGATCGTCTCGACCAAACGGTCACTTTATTTGGTTGGGTCCAGCGCCGCCGCGACCATGGAGGCGTCATCTTCATTGACCTGCGGGATCGTGAGGGCCTGGCGCAAATTGTTTGCGATCCGGATCGGGCTGAGACATTCGCTACCGCCGAAAAAATTCGCAATGAATTCTGTGTTCGAGTCACTGGCAAAGTACGCCGTCGCCCCGAAGGCACGACCAACTCCAACTTGAAGAGTGGCGAGATCGAAGTGCTTTGCTATGAGCTGGAAATACTCAATGCCTCGGTCACGCCGCCGTTTCAGTTGGACGATGAGAATCTTTCTGAAACCACGCGTTTGACCCACCGAGTTTTGGATTTGCGCCGTCCGCAAATGCAAAACAATTTGATGCTGCGCTACAAGGTCGCTCTTGAGGTGCGTAAGTTTTTGGATTCGCACGGATTTATCGATATCGAAACACCGATGTTGACGAAGTCCACCCCGGAGGGTGCGCGAGACTATCTTGTGCCTTCGCGCGTTAACGCGGGACACTTTTTCGCCTTGCCCCAGTCCCCCCAGCTTTTCAAGCAATTATTAATGGTGGCCGGCTTTGATCGTTATTACCAGATTACCAAGTGCTTCCGTGATGAAGACTTGCGTGCCGATCGTCAGCCGGAATTTACCCAAATCGATTGCGAAACATCCTTCCTGAACGAGGTAGAGATTCGCGAGATTTTTGAAGAGATGCTGCGTAATGTGTTCAAGGTCGCCATCAATGTTGACCTACCTAAACAAATCCCCTGCATGACCTATAGTGAGGCGATGCGCCTGTATGGCTCCGACAAGCCAGACTTGAGGGTCAAGCTACAGTTCACCGATGTCACAGAGGTGATGAAGTCCGTCGACTTTAAAGTCTTCTCGGCCGCCGCGAATATGGACGGCGGGCGGGTAGTGGCTCTGCGCGTGCCGGGTGGATCTGAAATTTCCCGCAGCGAGATTGATGCCTACACTCAATTTGTCGGTATCTACGGCGCCAAAGGCTTGGCCTACATTAAGGTCAACGATACAAGCAAGGGGCGCGAAGGCTTGCAATCGCCCATCGTCAAGAACATCAACGATACTGCCTTGGATGCAATTCTCTCGCGCACCGGTGCGATTAATGGCGACATCATTTTCTTTGGCGCCGACAAAGCCAAGGTGGTGAACGATGCGATTGGCGCGCTTCGTAATCGTATCGGTCACTCGGAGTTTGGTAAAAAGGCCGGTTTAATGCAGGGCCAATGGATGCCGCTCTGGGTGATTGATTTTCCGATGTTTGAGTATGATGAAGAAGGCAGTCGTTGGGTTGCCGTCCATCATCCTTTTACCTCTCCGAAAGATGGTCATGAAGACTACATGGCCACCGATCCGAGCAAATGCATTGCAAAGGCCTACGACTTGGTCTTAAATGGATGGGAGCTCGGCGGAGGTTCAGTTCGAATTCACCGCGAGGCCGTCCAGAGCAAGGTCTTCCGCGCGCTGAAAATTGGCCCCGAAGAGGCGCGTGCGAAGTTCGGCTTCTTGCTGGATGCCTTGCAATATGGAGCGCCGCCGCACGGTGGCATTGCCTTTGGCTTGGATCGGATCGTCACCATGATGACCGGTGCTGAATCCATTCGTGATGTGATCGCCTTCCCCAAGACCCAGCGTGCACAGTGTTTGCTCACTCAGGCACCCTCCGAGGTTGAGGAAAAGCAATTGAAAGAATTGCATATTCGCTTGCGCCCAGCCGAGCCCAAGGCTGTAACCTGAGGTTTTTCAGAGCTTGAAAATTCCCGAATCAGTCTTGGTGGTGATTTACACCGAGACTCACGAGGTTTTGCTGATTGAGCGCGCCGATCATCCTGGCTTTTGGCAGTCGGTGACCGGAAGCAAGGATCGGGAAGAGGAGGGCTTGCGAATCACCTGTCAGCGCGAGGTCTTTGAAGAGACTGGAATTCGGGCCGATACGTCCGATTTTGAAGACTGGCAGACGCAAAATCGCTACGAAATCTATCTGCACTGGCGCGCGCGTTACGCGCAAGGAACAACTCACAATCTTGAGCACGTGTTCGCCTTGAAATTGAAAGCTCCTTGCCTAATATCATTGGCACCGAAGGAACATCTTTCGCATCAGTGGCTCCCCTTCCAAGAAGCGGCTGAAAAATGCTTTTCTTGGACCAATGTTGCTGCGATCAAAGAATGCGCCCGCCGCTATGTCACCTAAGCCAACTCCGAAAAGTTTACGGGTAGCCACCTACAACATCCACAAAGGGGTGCTGAGGGATTTATTCGGCTTGCGTCACATCAATCGTATTCACGAGTTGCGCGCTCGCCTTCATGAGCTGGATGCTGACATCGTACTACTGCAAGAGGTACAGGGACAACATGATCGCAATGCCGCTCGGTTCGAGCATTGGCCTGATGAGCCACAAGACTCTTTCCTGGCGAAATCCCCGACGTTGAAACGAATTTTTGAGAGCGCCTATGGAAGTAACGCTCAGTACCTTCATGGCCATCACGGCAACGCCCTGTTGTCGCGCTATGCGATTGTGCGTGAAGAAAATCGCGACGTATCCGACCATTCGATGGAGAAACGCGGGGTTCTACATTGCGTGGTGAAGTTAGGGTCTCAGGAGGTGCACGTTTTTGTGGTGCACTTTGGCTTGTTCGCTCGCAGTCGAGCGCGTCAATTGCAGGCGGTTATTGATTGGGCCGGGAAAGTCGTTCCCGAGAATGCGCCAATGATCATTGGCGGTGACTTTAACGACTGGCGAAACCGTTTGTCGCGGCATTTGACTGAAAGCCTTGGTGTGGTCGAGGTATTTGATGCGAAGCGACCCTGGTTAAAGCGCACCCAACAATTCATCAACTTTATGGGGGCCAAGCTGAACGATATGGGGGCGAGCATTGATCAGCAAAGCCTGCGTCTGCCGCGTCGCACACGTTCTGCCCGAACTTTTCCTGCCCTGATTCCCTGGTTAAGAATGGATCGCCTCTACATTCGTGGTTTTGAAGTTGAAGAGGTTCAGGTCTTGGGCGGGCCGAAGTGGGCGCGTTTGTCCGATCACAGTCCGCTTGTGGCAGACTTGCGTTTGAAAAAGCCATGATCCATGCCGACACCATCTCTGATAAAGCTAAACTAGTCGATAAGCGACTCCTGATCGAACTGCCCTGGTACGAATCACTCAAGGCGGACTTTGAGGGCGGACATGAAGTGCGGTTATTGGAAATGGGCGCGGCGTTCTTCCCCGCTCTGCTGAAAGAAATCGCGCAAGCGAGCCACCGCATCTATCTTGAAACCTATATTTTTCAGAACGATTCAACCGGTCAAAAGCTCGCTCACGCCCTAGCTGATGCCGCGCAGCGCGGTGTTGCTGTTCATCTCGTGATCGATGGCTTTGGATCCGCGGGCCTTTTTGGCGAGGTGCAAGAAACTTTAGCTAAATCAAACGTACGGATGGAAATCTTCCGTCCCAAACGTCGCTGGTTTGAGCTGAATCGCCAAAGGCTTCGACGCCTGCATAGGAAGTTGTCTGTGATCGACGGCCGTGTTGCCTTTGTGGGCGGCATCAACGTTTTAGATGACTACTTTGATCCGAATCATGGCATCTTGCAGCATCCACGCTTTGATTTTGCAGTGCGTGTGCAAGGCCCTTTGGTGGCCCATGTGCACGTTGCCGTGACCCGACTTTGGTGGGAGCTTGGGGTGGTCAACCGTTCACTTGGGCGCAAGGGCTTGAACACGCCCGGCTTTAAGCCGCCCGAGATTGTTCAAAGCGATATCACCCACGCCGGCGAAACCCGTGCCATGTTTATGTTACGTGATAACTTTAGAAATCGACGCTCTATCGAAAACTGGTATCTCAAGGCGATCGGGCGAGCAAAACATGAAGTACTTATCGCCAATGCTTATTTTTTTCCCGGCGTGAAGCTCCGCCGTGCTTTGATTCATGCTGCCAAACGTGGCGTAAAGGTGCGGCTGCTCCTGCAGGGAGTGGTCGAATACAAACTTCAAGACTGGGCTTCACATGCGCTCTACGACGAATTGCTGCGTGCAGGCATAGAGATCATTGAATACAAAAAGACGTTTTTGCACGCCAAGGTTGCGGTGATTGATGATCAGGCTACCGTGGGTTCTTCGAACATTGATCCGTTTTCCCTCCTACTTGCGCGCGAAGCGAATGTTGTGGTGAGAGGCGTGGCGTTCGCCGAGCAATTACGCACCTGCATCAATTTGGCGATTGAGGATGGAGGCCTACCGGTGGAGGCACGGCACCATCTTGAACGGCCTTGGTTGATTCGGCTCGCGCATAAGTTTGGTTATGTTTTGTTGCGCTTTGGTGTGTCCTTGACGGGTGTGGCCGGGCGCTTTTAAGAGCTGACGATGAACATCTTCGGGGTCGACTTTAGCTCAAGCCCCTCGCGTCGTAAGCCCATCGTCATTGCGTGCGCAAAGCTTTCGACCACTCTTGAGCGCACTGATCAATGGGTGTTGTCTCTCGAACGTTTCGAGAAAGTCTATAGCCTCGATGAGTTTGCCGAGTGGCTAGAAGCACCCGGCCCCTGGCTAAGCGGATTTGACTTTCCTTTTGCGTTGCCGAGAGATTTCTTGGTCACTGTTGCTTGGCCACCTTTTTCGCCTGAGAGCGAAGCGAGTGAGCGTCCATGGTCCGCGCACATAGAGCATCTCAGCAGCCTAAGTCGCCAAGATCTTGTTGTGGCCTTTAAACGCTTTTGCGCGGCCCGACCTGCTGGACGCAAATTTGCGCATCGTGCCTGTGACCTTTTTGCGGGCGCTTCCTCTTCGATGAAATGGGTCAATCCCCCTGTCGCCTATATGCTTCATGCGGGTGCCACTCGCTTACATCAAGCGGGGGTTATGATTCCAGGACTCAAGCTTGGCGATTCCCAGCGGGTAGCGCTGGAGGCTTACCCTGGATTCTTAGCTCGTCTCGTTTTAGGGAGAGAGTCGTACAAGAGCGATGATGCGCGCAAACAAAATGAGGCGCGCCGACTTGCTCGCAAGCGTCTGATGGCGGCACTGATGTCGATGCCTTTAAGGGAAATTGGGATGGTGCTCGCGTCCGATCTTAAACTATCTTTGGAATTGACCAGGGCTACACAAACCCTGTGCCTGGATGATGCTAGCGGAGATCACCTGGATGCTTGGCTTTGCGCCATTCAAGCCTGTGTGGGTTACTTGTGCGAGGAGCGCGAGCCAGGTTCTCTTTACGGCATGGGGGCGATTGACCCTCTTGAAGGTTGGATCGTTAGCGTCGTGAGAGATTCTTTACACTACAAGTAATGCCGCACCTAGATCTGCATTTGAATACGAATCAGGAGATTTAAAAATGAGTACCGCTGAAAACTCAAGCCCCTTGTCAACGAGCTACGATTGGCCAGCCCTGGTCGATCAATTCAATCTCTTGCTGCGCTTGAAGACCACCATCATTGGCATGAAGATGTTTGAAGACGTTGCGCAGATGGAAGCCATTCCTAAAATTCGACGCCCAAAGGCTGTTCACACCACCGATCAGGTAGTGAGTATGGCTGCTCGTTTGGGCTGGACGGTCGGTATCACGGCTCAAGATCTGGTGGGCGCGCAGTGCCAGGCCGTGATCGGCCTGGCCGCGCAAGATGAAGATTTTCTAAGTGGCAAACGCTATGCCGGGGTGTGGCATGCCACCGTCGAAGATGCACGCAAACGACAAGAGGCCTTGCATTGTGTGCCGGCCGGTAAGTTCAAAGCGATGGCCGTGGCGCCTCTGGCATCGGGCCGCCTCAATCCCCCGGACATTTGCTTGATTTATGCCACACCAGGGCAAATGATTTTATTGATCAATGGCTTGCAATGGAAAGGTTATAAGCGCTTTGATTTCAGCGTGGTGGGAGAAACGGCTTGCGCTGATTCTTGGGGCAGGGCCTTGTCCACGGGTGAACCAAGCTTGTCGCTGCCGTGCTTTGCAGAGCGGCGCTACGGTGGTGTGCCGGATGAAGAGATGTTGATGGCCTTGCCACCGAAGTACTTGCCTCTCGCCATCGAAGGGTTGCAGGCTCTGGCGAAGAACGGCCTGCGATATCCTATCGCGCCCTACGGCATTCAAAACGACGTCAGGGCGGGCATGTCGGCATCTTACTAGACCAAAAGGCGGTCAGAGCATCGTGGGCCGTAATAGGGTGACAGGCCGATGGCAGCCTTGAGCGCGTTACTGACTACTCGCTGGGGGCTGGTTTGTTACGCTCCGCTTGGTATTGCTCGAAGCTGAGTAGTGGTCGCGCCTCACAACGTGTCCGGTCGTCACCACTACGCACTTTGCGGCATTCGTTTCTTTGCCAGTGTTGGGTAGAGTAATACACCTGCTCGGCACTGCAGCCACTCAGCAGCACTGCGCCGATCATGAAGCAAAGCCTATTGCGGTGAGTCACACATTCCCGTGCGTTCATAGTGCCTTAATCTGGACCTTGCGAAACTTGATAATGCCCTTATCCTTGACGACGCCAGGTGCATACTGTAAGGCAAACGGACCACGGGCATGTTTACTGTCCTGTACGTCCACCGTTTTGACGCCGTTCAAGCTGACCGTGAGCTGTGAGCCTTTGGCGGTAATTTCGTACACACTCCATTGACCGCCTACTTTAGGAG
>JANLRI010000217.1:0-6997 GCA_031361565.1 Betaproteobacteria bacterium
CTGCTCGACCTGCTGAACTTCTTCGGCGGACTGAATGTGCACCGTCATCAACACCTTCATCGCATCGTCACGTACCCTTTGCTGCAACAAGCTGAAAAGTTCAAAGGCTTCGCGCTTGTACTCTTGTTTCGGGTTCTTCTGGGCGTAGCCGCGCAGGTGAATACCTTGCCGTAAGTGATCCAAAGAGGACAAATGCTCACGCCAATGCTGATCCATGGTTTGCAGTAAGACGGAACGCTCGAAACCCATCCAGGAGTCTTTCCCGACCAGATCGACCTTGGCCTGATAGCTCGCGTCGCTCACCGTCAAAACTTCAGCCAACAAATCATCTTCGCTGAGTTCTTTGGCGTTCGAAACTTTGTGCTGTAAGTCGAGCTCAAGCTGCCAATCATTTTTAAGGACGCTTTGCAGGCCCGCGATATCCCATTGCTCTTCAACACTTTCAACCGGGATGTATTGTCGGACGACATCTGTGAACACCGCACGACGAAGATCAGTCATACGCTCAGTCAGATCGCTGCTATCCAACAGAGCATTGCGATCCGCATAGACAATTTTGCGTTGATCATTGGAGACATCATCGTACTCCAGGAGCTGCTTACGAATATCGAAGTTACGAGCCTCGACTTTGCGTTGAGCGGACTCAATGGAGCGCGTCACCATGCCCGCCTCAATCGGCTCGCCTTCCGGTAGCTTCAGCCGATCCATGATTGATTTGAGGCGGTCTCCCGCAAAAATCTTCAATAGTTGGTCGTCCATCGACAGATAGAAGCGCGACGAACCCGCATCGCCCTGACGACCCGAGCGGCCACGCAATTGATTATCAATTCGGCGTGACTCATGGCGCTCGGTGCCGACGATATGCAGGCCACCCGAGGCCAATACGGCGTCATGAATGGATTGCCATTCAGAGCGAAGTTTTTCAATGCGAGCTTGCTTATCTACCTCGTCCGGAATGGCCGCGTCGTTCTGAATAAACTGCGCCTGCTTTTCAACATTCCCGCCCAGCACAATATCGGTATCACGACCCGCCATATTGGTGGCAATCGTGATCACCTTGGGGCTACCCGCCTGAGCGACGATCTCGGCTTCGCGAGCATGCTGCTTGGCGTTCAGAACCTGATGCGGAAGGCCTACCTGAGTGAGTAGCCCCGCCAACAATTCAGAATTCTCAACCGAGGTGGTACCCACCAACACGGGCTGACCACGGGCGTAACAATCTTTGATATCGGCAATGATCGCATTGTATTTTTCTTGAGCTGTGCGAAACACTTGATCTTGACGATCAATCCGAACCATCGGTCGATGGGTTGGAATGACCACCGTTTCAAGCTTATAAATCTCCTGGAACTCGTAAGCTTCCGTGTCCGCCGTGCCCGTCATGCCCGCAAGCTTGTTGTACATGCGGAAATAATTCTGGAACGTGATCGAGGCCAGAGTTTGATTTTCAGGCTGAATCTGCACACCTTCTTTAGCTTCAACGGCCTGGTGCAGGCCATCGGACCAACGCCGTCCAGCCATCAAGCGTCCGGTAAATTCGTCGACAATGACCACCTCGTTATCTTGCACGACGTACTCTTGATCGCGATGGAACAAGGTATGCGCGCGTAGTGAAGCGGTCAGGTGATGCATCAGGCTAATATTGGCAGGATCGTAGAGACTCGCTCCTTCGGTAAGAATTCCTTGGGAGGCCAGTAGCTTTTCGGCCTTTTCATGTCCCGCCTCGGACATGTGCACGCTACGGCCTTTAAGGTCGACCCAGTAGTCACCCTCGGGCTCAGGCTCCTGAGGCTTAGGCTCATGGGGCATCGGATTGAGCAGCTTGGGCACGGCATTCATCTTCTGATAAAGCTCAGTGTGATCCTCAGCCTGCCCCGAAATGATCAAAGGCGTCCGCGCCTCATCAATCAAGATCGAGTCCACCTCATCGACAATCGCATAGAACAGAGCACGCTGACGACGCTCCGACGGGCTGTACTCCATGTTGTCGCGCAAGTAATCGAAACCGAACTCATTATTCGTGCCGTAGGTAATATCAGCAGCATAGGCGGCACGCTTGGCCTCAGTTTCTTGCTGCGAAAGAATGACACCCACACTCAGGCCTAGGAAGTTATAGAGCTTGCCCATCCACTCAGCATCTCGACTCGCCAAATAATCATTCACGGTCACGACGTGAACACCTTTGTTAGCCAAGGCGTTGAGATAAACCGACAGGGTTCCGGTGAGCGTCTTGCCTTCGCCGGTACGCATCTCAGCGATTTTGCCGTCGTGCAGGACCATCCCGCCGACGAGTTGCACATCGAAGTGGCGCATTTTCAGAGAGCGTACGGCCCCCTCACGACACACCGCGAAGGCCTCTGGCAAAAGAGCTTCGAGCGCCTCACCTTGCGCAACTCGGGCTTTAAACTCCTCGGTTTTCGCGCGCAGGGCTTCGTCGCTCAGGCTTTTAACGCCTGCTTCGAGGGCATTCACCTTCTCGACGGTCTTGCGGTATTGACGTAGCAGGCGCTCGTTGCGGCTGCCGAAAATTTTGGTAAAAACGTTTGGGATCATTAGAGTTCTATGGTGCAAAGCGGGAGCAAGCTAACCCTTCAGTGTATCACGCACACTAGAAGCAACCACTTACCAACTGAGCGGCGGCGAGCTGGTGGTAGGTCAACGGTCATTCGGATGATTAAATCGTCCGAAGAACAACAGTTCTTGCGTAAAAACAGGTCCGCTCTTGGCGAACGCGAACCTATCTCTGAACGGAACTGGAGGCGAGTTGGCGTTTATTCAAGACGCCGTTTTGGAGAAACGCCAAAGGATCCTTCGACTCGCCGCTGTTGCGCACCTCAAAGTGCAAATGCGCACCGGTAGAACGGCCAGTGGAACCCACCTCCGCAATCTTCTGACCCTGCTTGACGATATCGCCCTGCTTCACCAGAAGTAGAGAAGCGTGAGCATAGCGAGTCAGAACGCCATCTCCGTGGTCAATATCAATTTGGTTGCCATAAGACGGATGCAGCTCGGCGAACACTACCGTCCCACCGCCCGCAGCCAAAATCGACGTTCCAGTGGGGGCGTTAAAGTCAATTCCCTCATGCATGGTGGCCCGGCCCGTGAACGGATCGGTACGATAGCCATAGCGCGAACCCATCGAACCATCCGGTAGAGGCTCATAACTCGGCACGAGACGAGTGCCTGCAGCGCGGTAGAGCATTTCGGTTTCGATAAAGGCGAGAGAGTCGCCGCGATTATCTAAACCATTGGCGAGGCTATCCAAGACCGTGCTCAACTCTTGCATCGACATATTGCGAGGCCCGGCAGGCTCAGCACCGCCTTTGCCACCCAACGCGAAGAAGTTTGGCCGAAGCACAGGCGCACTATCCAGGCCTTTAAGCTCTTGTGGCTTAATGCCCGCCATGCTGGCAACCCGATCGCCAATCACATCGAGACGGGTAAGCTTGGCTTGAAGCTGGCCCACCTTCACGGCGAGAGCATCAATATTTTGACGAACGAATTCATCGCGATCGGCGTTTTCTTTGGCAGAATTGCTCGGCACCCAATCTTGCGTAAAGGGTAATTTAAGTAGCACAGCATTGCGCAAAGCCACATAGGAAATTACGCCACTACTCATAAGAGTAATGAACAACAAGAACATTGAAAACCCGATCACCCATCTTCGTGTAATGTTCAAGGCCTTGGGAGTCCTGAACCTTGGGTGTACCAAAATTATTTGCACGTTTAATTCTCCGTTCTCAAATTTTAGTTTTTATTTTTGCTTTTTTGCTGAACTATTGCTCTTGAAAACCAGCTACTCGACAATCTCGCAAGCTTTGAAGCGCGATCCGCGCTTTCAGTCGCTGCAAGTCCATCTCCAAACTTTGACTGAACTACAGTCAATGCTCGATCAGCAATGGCCTCAAATGCGCTTAAAGGTTCGCAATCTTAAAGATGGCACTTTATCGCTTTCCGCTGGTTCCGCGGCTCAAGCAGCAAGGCTAAGGCAAATAGAACCTTCAATCCTTAGTGCACTCCAAACCCAAGGTCGCGAGATTACGCGAATCAGCTTCAAACCGCAAACACGACAAGCAGCTATTGAACCCAGCAAAAACGCCCAAAAGACAATTTCTGCAAACACACTTAAAGTAATTTCTCAACAAGATGGTTTAATTACGCATCCCGCAATTCGCGCAGCGCTAGACCATCTCAAAAAACGCGCGCGCATTGCTGGCTAAACTACCGAATAGATCAATTCGTTCCCAAGCCCAAAAGATCATGGACGCCAATCCAAGACAATTGCAACTTCTTGACTTCGTCAAGCTTCACGGTGCGGCGAGCGTCGAACAACTTGCCGAGTTACTGGAGGTCACTTTACAGACGGTCCGCCGGGATATTACCAAGCTTGCCGACGAGGGCATCGTCGCGCGTTTTCACGGCGGAGTACGTCTGCCCAGTTCGACGATCGAGAATCTTGCATACACGCAACGCGAAAATCTCAACAGAGGCGCGAAAGAAGCGATTGCCCGGGCCGTGGCTGCGCAAATCCCCAACGACAGTTCGTTAATTTTAAACATTGGCACCACCACGGAGGCCGTCGCCAAGGCCCTGTTGCATCACCGTGGCTTACGCGTAATCACCAACAACTTGAACGTGGCCAACATCTTAAGCCGCAACCCTGATTGCGAAGTCATTGTCACTGGCGGTGTCGTGCGCTCGCTTGATCGCGGCATCATCGGAGAAGCTGCGGTCGATTTCATTAAGCAGTTTAAGGTGGATATCGCGGTCATTGGCGTGTCGGGCATTGAGGTTGATGGCAGCCTGAGGGATTTTGACTTCAGAGAGGTCAAGGTTGCCCAAGCGATCATCGAGAACGCTCGCCAGGTTTGGTTAGCGGCGGACAGCAGCAAGTTCAATCGGCACGCCATGGTGGAGCTCGCCCGGCTCTCGCAAATTGATCGGCTCTTCACTGAACTTGCACCTCCAGATCCTTTTGCTCAGTTGCTCGCTGAGGCAGAAGTGCGGCTTGAGATCGTGCCTTTTAATCAAAGCTAACTGGTGATAAAAATAAGTTACACCTTAGCCATTATCAACTGAGTTAATCCATTCAGTTGCATTCCGTCGCTTCGATTTGCAAGATAGCGTTCATTTAAGGACCAGTGGGTGAAGTTTGTGACGACTGTGAAACCACTTGCCTGCAATTGATCTACTAGCTCGTTCGCTTGATAAAAAGTTTTCCAGGGCTCACCTTGATCGGACAAGTGTTTCGCCATCACATCAATCGGGACTCTTAAAAGTGGCGGTAGCGAGCCGGGTTCGACCACGTAGTCGAAAATCACCGCGCTACCCTTTGCACAGGAGGCAATAAATTTCAGGGTTTCGGTGATTGCAGCAGCATCGAGATACATCACGACCCCGAGCCACATAAAAAGCGCAGGACGGCAAGCGTCAAAACCGGCCCTCGCCAAAGCGTCAGCTAGGGTAATGCATTGAAAGTCGGCAGCAACAAAGCATACCGATTTCGGGATGACAATCTTTGCCCGAGCGAGTCGCTCTTTCTTCCACGCTTGCACATCGGGTAGATCCACTTCAAAAAACGTCCCTTGATGGTCATTGCATCGATAGGCTAAGGTATCAAGCCCCGCACCAAGCACCACACATTGCCTCACTCCACGTTCTTTTGCCAGAGACCATTCGTCCTCTGCAAGTCGACTACGTACGACCAACGACGCGCGTAAGCCTCTCGCCATCGGACTTTGGAAGCGTGCCAAATTCGCCAACAAGTCGCGCTCATCACCTTCTCCCAGGATGCGCACAGCAAACGGGTCACTTAACACCAAAGGGGCATCCAGTAACTGGTGGGCGGCTCGCTGAATCGCCACCATCAGCGCGCTGGGTTTTGGCCCGGAATTGCTAGAGATATCCATCGGGCGGTGCAAATGGAGCATCGCTTTCTGAACATAGGTCATGAGTTTCTCATCGACACCAACCCCGATCATCAGATCCGGTTCGCTGACAAACGCTTGACGGACCCGCGCTTCCATCTCGATATCGTCGCCGCAATAGGAATCTCGGAAGAGTTGCCGCCAATACAACATCAAGATCTGGACAGGTTCATCTTCAAACTTCGTGCCTCGATCCATTTGTTCGCGCACCTGGGCAATCAGCCTCGGCCACGCGTCGATGTGGTTTGGACGGCGAAGCTGACGACGTAATATTTCCGCGGTTTGATCGGGAGATAAATACTTCGCAAACAGGGTGGTCCGGGCATAGGCGAAAGCTTCGCCAATCCAAGCGAACTTGACAGGATCGATACCGAGGATCTCTTGAGCACGCGTCTCGCGCTCTTGCATGCCTTTGAGTTTATTCGCTAACACCGGATCATTGCTGGTCATCGCGATCACCAGTTTGACCCAACGCCATGCCAAGTCTTGAGCGGCCAACCCGCTCGTATTCATGCCGCTCGAGATCGCTTGATCGACCTCGCTGATTAGCTGTGTCCACTGCTTGGAAAGCTCGCGAACCGCTCCCGCCAGGGGGTTACGCAGCCTCTTCATCTCCGTATCCGTGAGATTGTCCTTGTACATCATCATCATCTCCAAAAGATTCAGCCAGTCGTTTGCGGAGGTGTCCTGGCCGTTGTTGAGGTGGTCGTTGATGTACTCAAGTCGTTCGCTCAACTCCTTGGCGCGCATGGACTGCGCTTTGAGAGCCTCAATTTGCCGATTAATAATCGCCTGAGGATTGCCGTTTGGATCGTCCAAGTGCTTACGTATCTCGGGAAGACCGTAGCCGAGGTGGCCAGATCACCTACTTTCAAAACCATTCTGAAAACCTCCGTGAATCGCACATTGGGGCATGACGCTACGTGAGGAGCAAGATTTTTTTTCGTTTTGAAAATAAATTTTACGCACACCAAGAAACTTACAGGCCGGTGATCTCCGTAGATTCTTTCCCAATACGGTGCCACCCGGATCAGGCCGACGTTGCACTCCGCGGGGCGGGGTAAAGGGGG
>JANLRI010000249.1:0-14773 GCA_031361565.1 Betaproteobacteria bacterium
TTACGCTGAAGAGCCGCGCTAATTCGGTGGGAGACGAACCAGTATTAATTGCCAAGACCACGCAATTGCCGATGGCGGTTTCGGGTCAACGGCTGAGCGCACTCAGGACTCTGCTGAAACAGCGTCCCGAAATTGACGTCATCGTCTCCGACGATGGTCTGCAACATAGTGCACTGCCACGAACTGTCGAATGTTGCATGATCGACTCGCGCGGGTTTGGCAACGGTGAGGTACTTCCCGCGGGGCCATTGCGAGAACCGATTGCCGCACTGGCTAGAGTCGACAGCTTGATCTTGAACAGCTTGGAAGATACACCGGAGCTAGCGGCGGCCATTGCCCGTGCCGCCCGTCCCGGCGAGCCCTTGCTCGACCAGATTCTTAAAAAACCCAAATTCCGTATCTATTTCAGTGAGATTCGCTTTTTGCCCATTGCTCAGTGGCAAAACCGGGAAAGCAGCAAAGAAAACTTTCGTGCGATTACGGCGAAGGAACTCACCGGTATTGCCGCCGGTCGAGGCATCGCAGCCTTGGCTGGAACCGCACAGCCGCTCGCCTTCTTTGGTGCGCTGAGGCAACTCGGGCTCGTCTTTTCAAGTTACCCGCTCAGCGATCACTCGCCGCTCGATAAAAACACTTTAAAGCAAATTGCCGAACCTTTCGTCGTGATGACCGAGAAAGACGCCGTAAAATGGCCCGGCGGTGGCACCCAATTTGCCTGGGTTGCCGTGCGCGACACGCAACTCGACCCTCACCTCATCGATTGGCTGATCAAGAAAATCAAACCATGAACGCTCTCGACTCTCGACTCTTAGATATCCTGGTGTGCCCGATCTGCAAGGGGCCACTGAAGCACGACCGACCTAGCTCAGATCCGGCTGAGCTTGCCGCAAGCGGCCTGCCGGCCGACGTGCAAAGTGAGTTGCGCTGCATTGCGGACAAACTCGCTTTCCCCGTCAAGGATGGCATTGCCCGCATGCTTGTTGACGAAGCTCGCTCCCTCGCTTAGCTGGAGTTGCCCCAACCAATGTTGCTCGACCAATGCACCGTGCTCATTCCAGCGCGTATGGCTTCTTCGCGCCTGCCCGATAAGCCGATGGCCGACCTTGCAGGTAAACCCATGATCGTCCGTGTCGCTGAGCGCGTGGCGCTCGCCAACCCCAAGGCCTTAGCCGTCGCGACAGACTCGGAACGGGTTGCAGCCGCCGTTCGAGGCGCGGGCTTTCAAGCGATCATGACTCGTGCCGACCATGCCTCCGGTACGGATCGGCTAGCGGAAGCCGCCACTTTACTCGGCCTGTCGGACGAGGAAATCGTCATCAATGTACAAGGCGACGAGCCCTTCATCCCGGTGAGTCTCATCTCAGCCGTTGGACGGTTACTGGCCAAACGCCCTGATTGCGCCATGTCTAGTGCAGCCCACCCCATCCACGACCCGGCCGACTACCTAAACACCAATGTCGTTAAAGTGGTGTTGGACGCCAAGCAAACGGCGCTCTATTTCTCGAGGGCCTTGATCCCCCATGATCGAGACTCGCTCGCGTCTGAACTCAATCATCATCCACTGAGGCATTTAGGGATTTACGCCTACCGCGTGGGATTTCTCAAAGCTTACCCAGAACTTACAAGCGCACCCATTGAACGTCTCGAAGCCCTGGAACAACTGCGCGCCTTATGGCACGGATATCGCGTCGCTATCCATGTTTCAGACGAGGCTCCACCCTCGGGCGTGGACACTCAAGCCGATTTGGATCGTGCCCGAGCGCTGTTCAAACAAAACTTCGGGCACAATTGAGGTTTTAGAAGAAGTCTTTCAGACGCTTTACTGCAAGCTGCAACATTTTTGTTTGCTTAGTAGTACGAGCAAGGCGTACTGACTTAGTTTCATTCAGGGGCATCCATGAGATTGATATTGCTAGGCGCGCCGGGCGCCGGTAAAGGTACGCAAGCGACTTACATCTGCAAGAAGTTTGGTATTCCACAAATTTCCACAGGAGATATGTTAAGAGCTGCGGTAAAAGCCGGAACCCCTTTAGGTCTGCAAGCCAAAAAGGTGATGGACTCCGGCGCATTAGTGTCTGACGACATTATTATTGGCCTCGTCAAGGATCGACTCACCCAGGCCGATTGCCAAAATGGTTACCTCTTCGACGGCTTCCCGCGCACCATCCCTCAGGCAGATGCCATGAAGGCTGCGGGCGTCAAGCTCGATTACGTTCTAGAAATCGATGTTCCCGAATCCGACATCATTGAACGGATGAGCGGACGTAGAGTGCACGTCGCGAGTGGGCGGACGTATCACATCAAATTCAATCCGCCCAAAGTGGCAGGCCAAGATGACGTCACGCACGAGGCGTTAATTCAACGCGAAGACGATAAAGAAGAGACCGTACGCAAACGCCTGGAAGTTTATCAATCACAAACCCGTCCCCTGGTGGACTACTACGGCAACTGGGCGAACACGGGTGACAAAATTGCGCCCGCCTATCGCAAGATATCGGGCCAAGGGGAGGTTGAGCAAATTACGGGCAGAGTTTTTGCGGCACTGCAGTAGACCAAATTACACCCACTGTTCACTTGATTTGACCATGCTGAAGTAAAATCGGCGGGCTTTAAATTTTTTAAAAGACCATCCTGGAGGATAGATAATGACTGGAGTCGCATCAGGCGCCTTATGGCTAGCCATGATTTGTGGCGTCTTAGCAGTGTTGTACGGGCTCATCACGAGCAAGTCCATCCTGAGCTTAGACGCTGGCAATGCGCGCATGCAAGAAATTGCTGCCGCCATTCAACAAGGTGCGAAGGCGTACCTCAATCGTCAGTACAAAACCATCGGTATGGTGGGTATTGTGCTGTTCTTTGTCGTCGGTTTCGTCCCTGGTTTGGGTTGGCCTACCGCGATTGGTTTCGCCATCGGCGCAATTCTGTCTGGCCTGGCTGGCTATATCGGCATGAATGTTTCAGTACGCGCTAACGTGCGTACTACTCAGGCCGCAACACGCTCCTTGAACGATGCTTTGCAAGTCGCCTTTAAAGGTGGCGCTATCACCGGTATGTTGGTGGTGGGTTTGGGCATCCTGGGCGTCGCTGGCTACTTCATGGTCTTGGTCGGGAGTGCTCCTCTTGGTCTTGGCACAACGGTTAGCCTGCATGACGTGATCAAGCCCTTGATCGGTCTCGCGTTCGGCTCGTCCCTCATCTCCATTTTCGCCCGTCTGGGCGGCGGTATCTTTACCAAAGGTGCGGACGTCGGTGCCGACCTGGTCGGAAAAGTTGAAGCGGGTATTCCCGAGGATGACCCACGCAACCCGGCCGTGATCGCCGACAACGTCGGTGATAACGTGGGCGATTGCGCCGGTATGGCTGCTGATCTGTTCGAAACCTATGCTGTGACCTTGATCGCCACCATGTTGTTAGGTGCTTCGATCATGAAGGGTGCGGAGTGGGCGGCGGTGTCGTATCCACTTGCTCTAGGTGGCATTTCGATCATCGCGTCGATCATCGGTACGTACTTTGTTAAAGCCACTCCTGGCATGACCAATGTAATGCCCGCCCTGTATAAAGGCTTGGTTGTTGCTGGCGTCATTGCGACGGCCCTGGCTTATCCAGTCACCCAGTGGATCTTCAGCGGTGGTTTCGGTTCGACCGACATTACGGTCATGAAATTGTTTGGCTGCGTCATCGTGGGTATGGTGCTCACCGGCCTCATTGTGTGGGTCACTGAGTATTACACCGGCACTCAATACGCTCCGGTCAAGTATGTCGCTCAAGCGTCCACGACAGGTCATGCAACCAACATCATCGCCGGTATCGCCGTGTCGATGAAGTCGACGGCCTACCCGGTCTTGTTAGTCTGCGCAGCCATTCTGTCGTCTTATTGGCTGGCTGGCCTGTACGGTATTGCTACTGCTGCAACGGCCATGTTGTCGATGGCCGGTATTGTGGTGGCTCTTGACGCTTATGGCCCCATTACAGATAACGCCGGCGGTATCGCCGAGATGTCGGGCCTGCCTGAGTCGGTGCGTAACATTACCGATCCTCTGGACGCGGTAGGAAACACCACGAAGGCCGTGACCAAGGGCTATGCCATCGGTTCTGCGGGCCTGGCGGCTCTGGTTCTGTTTGCTGACTACACCCATGCGCTCGATAGCATAGGACTGTCCACGGTGTTTGATCTGTCCAATCACAAAGTGATTGTCGGCCTATTCATCGGAGGCCTGATTCCTTTCCTGTTCGCCGCTATGGCGATGGAAGCGGTGGGTCGCTCAGCAGGCGCGGTGGTTGAAGAAGTTCGTCGCCAGTTCCGCGAGATCAAGGGCATCATGGAAGGCACGGCCAAGCCCGATTACACCCGTGCGGTGGATCTCTTGACGACTGCTGCAATCAAGGAAATGATTCTTCCTTCGATCCTCCCAGTGATTATCCCGATCCTGGTCGCTGTATTCCTCGGCCCCGCAGCGGTCGCAGGAATGTTGATGGGCACAATTGTCACTGGCTTATTTGTGGCCATCTCGATGTGTACCGGTGGTGGCGCTTGGGACAATGCCAAGAAGTACATCGAGGAAGGTCACCATGGTGGCAAAGGTTCCGACGCTCACAAGGCTGCAGTGACCGGCGACACGGTTGGCGATCCTTACAAGGACACTGCGGGTCCCGCCGTGAACCCACTAATCAAGATCATCAACATTGTGGCCATTCTCTTGGTGCCTGTCATGGGCCTTATCTGGGGTACAGGTCAATCCGGTCATGCAGCGCCTACTGCTGCCGCTCCAGTGGCGGCTGTTGTAACTGCCGCAGCACCGGCAGTGATTGCTCCAGCACCTGTCGCCGCGGCACCGGCTGCTGCTCCCGTAGCCGTAGCCCCTGCAGCAGAAGCCAAACCGATGGCCGAAGTCGACAAAGCTCCCGAAGTCCTGAAGGGTGCAGGCTTCCCTGAGGCCGTCAGCTTGTACTTCGACTCCGGCAAGAGTGCCCTGCCCGCCGATGCTGACAAGCTCTTGGAAAAAGTCGCGGCTTATGCCAAGTCGGGAGCCAACACCAAGATCGGTTTGTCGGGTTATCACGATACCTCAGGCGATCCAAAAGCCAATGCTGAGCTCGCCAAAAATCGCGCTCGTGCTGCTCGCGAAATGTTGGTTAAAGCGGGTGTTCCTGAAGACCGCATGATCATGGTGAAGCCAGTCTCGATGGCCGCAGGTGGTGCTGATGACAAGCAAGCACGGCGCGTGGATGTTTATCCAGCGCAGTAGTTGCCTATGTAAGTAAGATCCGGGAAGCGCTGCATGCATTGCTAGACCAGGTTCTGATAAGGGGTGTCAATCTGACACCCCTTTTTTTGCACTCGCGTATTCTGCACTATATAACTAGTTGCGATGTAGTTTGATGAGCTACAGAATCCCCCGGAATCTGGGGGATAACCCGCTAAGGCCTTGAGTTCAGTTCAAGGCACATTGAATCTACGTGTAAGAAAAACGCTCCCGCAAAGACTGCATAGAATGACCACGTCCTATCACTAATCACTGTTAGACTAGAGAGCAATGTGGCCTCGCAAACTTCCAGATCGTCTCAAGCATTTCTATACCTCTATTCGCTTTTGGGGCGCAGCAGCCATACGCATCTTTAACGGCTACAGTTCCTCCAGCGATCCTTCTACTTCTCCCCGCTTTAATCACCTAGTAAAACCCCTTCTCCCCGCGCGCAGCGCCTCTTGCTGCAAGCTGCGACCTTTTCGATCCCACCCTCAGAACTCCGTGTTGCGATTCTCCTCTTTGGAATCGCTCGCAGCCACTTGTCCGTTCGTGACAACCTACTAGTACCCCCAATTAATCACCCAATCTTCACGGAGTAGCTATGGTTCCCATCAATCCCAACACCGGCAAGACGCCACGCTGGAAAATGGCGCTGGACGTCGAGCGTTGCATCGGTTGCCACGCTTGTTCAGTGGCCTGTAAGGTCGAAAATAATGTGCCATTGGCGCGCTATCGCACCAAGGTGTATTACTGGGATACTGGAAAATATCCGACTCCAAAACGTTTCTTTTTGCCCACCTTGTGCATGCAATGCGAAGACACACCTTGCCTGAAAGCTTGTCCAACCAAGTCCATTAACCGCTTGGCCGACGGCATTGTGAGAGTCGACCCAGATCTTTGCGATCATCTAGGTAAGTGTGAAGCGGCCTGCCCCTATGCCGCAATCGGTTGCGATGAGAATGATATTGCGGACAAGTGCGATTTTTGTTCGCATCGCCTCGATGCCAATATGGAGCCTGCCTGCGTAGAAACCTGCCCGGCGGACGTTTTTCATTTTGGAGACGAAAACGATCCTGGTTCGCCATACTCAATGTTCATGGCCAAGCATGGCACCGAGACCAAGGTGCTGAAGCCTGAGGAAAAAACCAAACCCTCGGTGAGTTACCGCGGGCACCAAGTGGCCATGGAGGCCAAGATTCCTAAAGGCAAGATTCACGACCCTTACAGCTACGAGATTGAGACCTGGGCGACGCTTGAAAGCGTCTTCCCCAAGCGCAAACGGGTACTTTGGGCACAAGTGGATCCCGCCAATAATATTACTCAGTACAACAAGTCGGATGAGGCCTAAGATGAGCATGACCCCTGCCAATGCAACAGATCGGCGCAGCTTCATCAAGACTGGTTTTGCCGCACTATCTTCGCTCGCTGTGGGCGAAACTATTCTACTGATGCCGAGCGAAGCCGAAGCTTTTTTTTGGAATAAAAAGCCTGAATTAATGGGGCAACGCAAGGCAGTGCGTCGGGCCAACGGCAAGGGCCGTATTCCGAACGATTACTCCAAAGCGACCATTGTCAAAGGGGTGTGCCTTAACTGCTCCACCGTGTGCGGCATTCAGGGCTATGTCATTGACGGCAAGCTTGTAAAAGTGGGGGGCAACCCTCTAGACCCCAATAACGGCAAATCACTCTGCGCCAAGGGACAATCCGGCCCGACCATCAACAATTACCCGGAACGCCTGCTCTTTCCCCTGAAACGCGTGGGGGCACGTGGCGAAGGCAAGTGGATGCGTATCACCTGGGAGGAAGCCCACGAGACGATTGCCAAGCGCATTCGAGTGGCCGTGGATCAAGGCAAACCGGAAGAAGTTGCGATCCATATTGGTCGATCCCGGCTTGCCGAGGAAATGGCGCGCTTTTTAGGAGCCATTGGCTCGCCGTCCTTGTTTAATCATCGCGCCCTGTGCTCCTCCAATAAGCGCGCGGCGAACTACGTATCGCTCGGTGAGACCGATTGGGAGAGCGGAGACTTCGTCCGTAGCAAGTACATCATCGACTTTGGTGCCAATGTCTATGAAGCGCACCAAGGGGCCATCCATGCGGCCAAGCGCATTATCAAGGCCCGCTTTGATAACGGCGCCAAGTTTGTTTATTTCGACGTGCGCATGTCAAATACTGCGGGTCGCGCCGATGAATGGTTTGCGCCAAACCCTGGCTCGGACGGAGCCATCGCGCTCGCCATGGGGCAGGCCATTATTGCGGCCGGCTTGCATGATAAAAAATGGCTCGACACCTGGAGCAATGTCAATGCGACTGAACTCCAGAAGTGGATCGCGCGCTACACCCCCGAATGGGCGGAAGGCGTCTCAGGAGTATCGGCTGCGGACATTCGACGCATTGCTCTAGAGTTTGCGCGCGCCGCCCCTGAGGCCATCGCCTTCTCAAACCGAGGGGCCGGAGCTCACTACAACGGTTTTAATAACGATCGAGCCATTGTGATGCTCAACGCCATCGTCGGATCGATCGGCAAACCTGGAGGATATTGCTACACCGTGGAGCCCACCCGCATACCTCCGCTGATTTTCCCCCAACCGATGCCAAGACCACCCGCCGTCAAGGCAAAAAGTGTGATTGAAGATGCACCTGAATGGCCGCTCGCCAATAAGTGGCAGCGAATGAAGGTCGGGCAAATCGTCTTCAAGTACCTTAAAGAAGGACGCGGCAAGGTTCAGGTTTATCTAAGCTACACGCTGGCCGCACCGCAAACTTGGCCCGAAGGCCGAAGCTTGGCGGTTGAAGTGCTAAAAGACGAAAAGCTCATTCCCTTTCACGCCTGTTCAGATGTCGTCTATAGTGAGCAAGCCCATTACGCGGACATGATCCTACCGGACGCAAGTTACATGGAGCGTTGGGGCTTCGATACGCGCAACAATATGGAACTCCGTGACTATGTGACCTTGCGTCAGCCCCTCGTACAACCCCCCGGCGAATGTAAGAGCTTCGTCGATTCCTTGATCGATATCGGCAAGCGCATCAGCCCCGAAACGGCCAAATACTTTCAGTTCAAAGATCATGAAGATTGGATTCGACAGCGCTGCAATGCACTCGGTAAAACACTCGGCGAAGACGGCTTCGAATACATGAAGCGCACGGGGGTATGGCAGGATTTATCCAAGCCCCAATACTTCAATTTGTATGCTTGGGAACTCACTGCGACTGAGCTGCTCAATACCCGTATCGACTCAGCAACACAATTGATCTACAAGGCTGACGCAGGGGGCAAGGAAGCCTTAGTAGGCATCTTCGCGGAGGGTAAGGCTAGACGGGGCTTCCTAACCCCGTCGCGCAAGTTTTCAATCTATCATCCGGATATCGAAGCGGCCGCCAAGCAAACTGGTTTTGACGAAGACGGACAAAAAGGCATGCCCGATTATTTTCCGATTCCGAGCTTTGAGAAAATGGGGCCAGAGCACCTACACCTCGTCACCTTTAAATGGAACGTCCATACCCAGGGCCGTACTCAGAGTCAAAAATATCTCACTGAAATTGTTCACCACAACCCGATGTGGATCAATACCGAGACCGCGGCAAAGTATGGCATCAAGACCGGCGACAAGGTTGAGCTGACCACATTCCGACCCTACGGACACGCCATGAAAGGGGGCGGTCAAGTTTTGGGTAAGGCCTTGATCACCGCCTGGGTCACTGAAGGCATACATCCTCGGGTTTTAGCGGTGTCCAACACTTTGGGCAATACCTGGCATGGCCGCGCGGCCACTGGGAAGAAGGGCCGCAAGCAAAACATTCCCGCCTGGGATGCCAAGGTGATTGACGAGGATATGGATCTTACGGAAGACCTGTGGTGGGATAAGGCCAATGGGGGCACGGGTGCGGGTTACAACATTAACGCCATTCTTCCGGTGCAGCCTGCGCCCCTAGTGGGCATGCAAGGCTGGTACGACACGGTATGTACGTTGAAAAAGGTAGCTTAATCATCGATCTCTTTAGCATCGATCTCTTTAGAAGCGGGTTAACATGAATACGCAGTCCTTAAGAAGCACCGCCGCGCAGGCCAACGTCGACTTGCTGGTTCGCTTTCAGGCGGTGCGCGCCCAAACCCTCGCACTGATTGAAGGCTTGTCAGATGAAGACTGTGTGGTGCAGGCGATGCCCGATGCCAGCCCTTTGAAGTGGCATCTCGCTCACACCACCTGGTTTTTCGAAGTCTTCGTTGTCGAGAAATTCTCAACGAATTTTCGCCCCTTCGATGCATCCTTCAAGGTGCTCTTCAACAGCTACTACAACGGTGTTGGTGAGAAATTCCCGAGATCACATCGTGGCTTTTTGACTCGACCCAGCTTGGCCACGGTCAGGCAATACCGGGCGGTCATCGATGACCAGATCGCCGTTTTACTCAGCGCCAAAAGCGGGTTCGACACTAGTGAGCTCGAAGCGCTGGTCGTATTGGGCATCAATCACGAGCAGCAACATCAGGAGCTGATGTTAGCCGACTTTAAATATCTGATGTCTCTTCATCCACTCCTACCCGCGTATCGCGCGGGTTGGCCCCTGATAACGACGGTATTGCCGCAGCAGCGCTTCCTGGCCTTCGGGAGCGGCCTCATCAGCATCGGCTATTCGGGCAAGAATGTGAAACGGTATGCTGAGTTCAGTTTCGACAACGAGGGACCTGAGCATCAGGTGTATTTGCGAGCTTTCGAGCTATCGAACCGGCCAATCACCTACGGGGACGTTCTAGATTTCATCGATGCTGGAGGCTACCAGCAACCAGAATTCTGGCTGGCCATGGGTTGGGATATTGTCCGGCTCCACGGTTTAAATGCGCCCTTATATTGGCAATCGCATCCTAGCGGCGGCGCGCCAGGTTGGTTCAACTTTACCTTGCGCGGTCTATGTCCAATCTCCTTAGATGTGCCGGTGCCCCATTTAAGCTATTTTGAAGCAGACGCGCTTGCTCGCTTTAGCGGCGCGCGCTTGCCCACTGAGTCTGAGTGGGAACATGCAGCGTTAGCCTCTAAAGACCAAGGGAAACTCATTGAACAGGGTAATTTCTTGGAAGATAATTTATTCCATCCCACGGTTGCTCGAACGGCCGGTGCCAACCAAAGCCCCTCTCAGTTATTTGGTGATGTTTGGGAGTGGACTCAAAGTAGCTACCAAGCCTACCCAGGGTACCGAAGCGAAGACGGGGCGATTGGCGAGTACAACGGAAAGTTTATGTGCAGTCAATATGTGCTTCGCGGCGGTTCTTGCGTGACACCACGAGATCACATCCGTAGCTCGTATCGTAACTTTTTCCCGCCCGCCGCGCAGTGGCAGTTCAGCGGAGCCCGACTAGCACGAGATCTACCCTAATCCAAACTCATTGCTGCCGCTCTTGAAGGGGGGATGTCGTGATAGCGCGGGGGTCGATTCCTGTGGTGCGGTTAGTGCCTATTATTCCGGTCGGAAAACGGAGTTTTGGTGCCTTTAAGGGAAGAATTGCGATGGATTCGCGCTTTGATGAACGGCTCCCAGACGATGAGTTGCGCGGCTGGACTCTCGATTGAATTTACTGCTCGACACCCATGCGCTCATTTGGTGGCTAGCGGGGGACGAGTCATTGAGTCTTCAGGCGCGGGCCGCCATGAGCGATGCAAACAATACCATCGCCGTTAGTGCCGCCTCAGCGATGGAAGTCAGCCTCAAGTTCCGCCTGGGAAAGCTACCCCAAGCGGCCTTGCTGGCACAGGATTTTGAGGCCATCATCCAAAGTCAAGGTTTTTTGCAGCTCGCGATCTCAGTCAGCCACGCAGTGCGCGCCGGTGAGATGAATGTTGCCCACAAAGACCCGTTTGATCGTCTGTTAGTGGCCCAGGCGCAACTTGAAAACATGGTGCTGATCTCGAATAAGGCTTTGTTCGATAGCTTTGGCGTGTCTCGACTTTGGTAAACAGTTTACTGGCTATTGTCGCTCGATTTTTGCATCATTTTGTTTTCACCTTAAAATTGCAGCATTAGGTTTCAAGTCATTAAACCCATTGCCCTTCATCTAACATCTCCTCATCAAAGGATTTCCCAATGCAAATCAAAAGCGGTGTCACCCTAGTGACCGGCGGAGCCTCAGGGCTTGGCGGTGCCACTTCGGAAATGATCATCAAAAACGGCGGTAAAGTGTTGATCGCCGACCTGAACGAAACCCTCGGTAACGAACTGGTCGCCAAGCTCGGGGCCAATGCCAAGTTCGTCAAGTGCGATGTAACCTCTGAGGCGGATGCGCAAAACGCTGTTGCCGAAGCCGTAAAAATGGGCAACTTGGTGGGCTGTATCAATTGCGCGGGTATCGGAGGCGCCCAAAAAACGGTCGGTAAAGACGGCCCGGCTAACCTCGATTCCTTCAAGAAAGTGGTCAACGTCAACTTATTTGGCACCTTCAATGTGCTGCGCCTGGCCGCTTTTGCGATGACTCAAAACACGCCGAACGAAGACGGTGAGCGCGGTGTGATTGTCAATACAGCATCCGTTGCGGCTTTCGATGGTCAAATCGGGCAAGCCTCTTATGCCGCCTCGAAGGGCGCGATTGTAGGCATGACCTTGCCTATCGCTCGCGACTTGGCTCGCGACGGCATCCGCTGCGTAACCATCGCACCCGGTTTGTTCCTGACTCCTCTGCTCAAAGGACTGCCTCAAGAAGCTCAAGACTCTTTAGGTCGTCAAGTTCCCTTCCCTCCTCGCCTGGGTCGTCCCAACGAGTACGCCATGATGGTTGAACAAATCATGACCAACCCGATGGTGAATGGAGAAACAATCCGCTTAGATGGTGCTATCCGTATGGCTCCGAAGTAAGTTAAAACCACTGCATAAGCAGCGCTTCCCAGTCCAATTTGAAGGCCGTCGCATGACCGAATCCTCTTCCGAATCCTCTACCGCATCTATTCCAGTTATTCCCGTCAACGACGAGTTCGCGGTCGCCGCGCAGCTCCATAGTGAGCAGATGAAGTCGGCGGCGGCCATGGGTTTTCGCGCCATCATCAATACCCGGCCAGATGGTGAAGCGGGGCCTGATCAGCCCTCGCATGCAAGCATTCAAGCCGCCGCGAAGGCGGCCGGCATGGAGTACGTTTTTATTCCGATCCCGCCCGGCACCCAAACCGAGGCCGACATTCAGGAGATGCGCGCTGCACTGAAGACTCTGCCGCGGCCCATGCTCGGATTTTGCCGGAGCGGTAATCGTGTCAAACGACTCTACGATCTCGCTCGTAGCCCACAATAGCGCGCGCTAACGGCCGCAAATTCGGAGTCTCGAATGGAACGCAAGGCACTCAAAGGCGGACAACTCATTGAAGGTGGCTACGACGAATCTGAAAAGTTACTGGAAATTGTATTCCGCGACCTGAGCGTCAAGCGCTTCAAGCCGGTGCCACTCGAAGTGTGGAAGCGGCTGGTGGCAGCGCCCAGTGCCGGAACCTATTATGAGGATCGCATTCAAGATGAGTATCCGAGCAGCGCCGCCCCCAAGCTCAACAGCCGTCCGAAGAGTGCGGAATCGGACGATCCCGCAGCCGCTGCCCAAGCAAAGTTGGCGGCCCTATTTGGCAAGGCCGACTAAACTGCTCTCAGTTCGATTCACCCAGACGCCTATTCAATGGTCTGGATCGTTGCAAAAAAATAGTCAGATCAATCACTACGGCTTCGACGAACTCTTTCGGCCCGCTTTTCCACCCCCGTCG
Source organism: Betaproteobacteria bacterium (assembly GCA_031361565.1). Classification (GTDB taxonomy): domain Bacteria; phylum Pseudomonadota; class Gammaproteobacteria; order Burkholderiales; family Burkholderiaceae_E; genus JAPOKJ01. The sequence continues at coordinate 12,974 of JANLRI010000249.1, forward strand.
ACAAGGATGCCACGTTGAGCAAGCGCTTCCCGTAGCAGGAACTCTACCTCGGCATTTACACTGCGCAATTCGCCTGCCGCAAGCCGCTCGATCGCGCGCCAAAGAACAGGATCGACTCTCAACGCAAAAGCTTTTTTTTCAGTGCCAGACACGATAGAACTCACTGATAGAGGGAGCCAGTATTGATCACCGGTGTCACATCCTTCTCGCTACACAACACCACCATCAGATTACTCACCATGGCAGCCTTGCGCTCATCATCGAGTTCAACAATTTGGTTTTCGGCCAGTCGCTTGAGCGCTAACTCCACCATTCCGACAGCGCCTTCGACAATGATTTTGCGTGCCGAAAGTACGGCCTGCGCCTGCTGTCGGCGCAGCATGGCACCGGCAATCTCAGGGGCATAGGCCAGATGGGTGAGCTTGGTATCAATCACTTCAATGCCGGCAGCCTGTAAGCGCGTTGTCAATTCGTTTCTTAAGGTGTGAACAATCGCATCGCCGCCACTGCGTAAGGTTACTTCGGTAGACGAATCGTCAGTGCCATGATCATAAGCAAACTCCGAGGCCATATGACGCACTGAGCTTTCAGATTGGACCGTGACAAATCGCGTGTAGTCCTCAACACCCAGGGTGGCCTGAGCAGCATCGCTCACTCGCCAAACAATGGCGGCCGCGATTTCAATCGGATTACCGTTCTTGTCATTCACCTTCAATTGCTCGGTGACAAAGTTCTGCGCGCGTTCGCTTACCCGGGTTTTCGACAAGAATGGGTTCACCCAACGCAGACCCGCGCTTCGGTCGGTACCTTTGTAATCGCCAAACAAGAGTAAAACCACGGCCTGATTCGGCTGCACCGTGTAAAGACCTTTGAGAATAAACACACCAAGAATAACGCAGGGCACCACATAAGAAATGCGCCCCACAATCGCCAGTAACCCAGCGCCATCGTCTACGCCTCGGTCGAAAAACATTCCGAGAATAGGCGTAAAAAAGCTCCAAATCGGCGCCAGAAAAAGCATCATACCGATGAAGAACATTAAGAACCCATTGGCACTGCGAAAACGCTTATCGACAATTACGGGGGATGCGATTCTACTTTCTGAGGCCATTAAATTCTCCAGGGGTTAATCAAAACATATGCGCATCTTTGATACTTTTACGATATCACTTTGATATACTACATTGCAATCCATTTAAGTTCAGGCGACCTTTAAAATAATGTCGCTATCCGGCGCAAAATTTGCATGCAAGGGCAGCAGCGCCCCACCCAAGGCGCGCGCATCTGTACCAATAACGCCAGGATGTACCTGCGGCATCCACAAGCCTTCCCAGCGATAGCGAAGTAAAGCCACTTTGATTTGCGCCAGCAAAGCGTCTAGCAGAGAAGGCGTTAAGGAGCCATCAATCACCACGGCGTCGACATCTACAAAAGCCGTGCCCGATACGATGCATTGAGCGAGCGCATTAGCGGCAGACCGCGTCCACGCATCCGTAAGGTTTTTCCAATCGCCTTGCATGGCGCGCGCGTCGTAGGCAGCACTGGGATCTAGCCCAGCTTGCGTAAAGTGCTGTTCCAAATCCCAAAGCGATGCCCGGCTAATCAACTGCTCAGGACCCTCCGTGGACTCTTCTGCGTGGCGCGTCTGCGTGGCGTCTGACGCCAAACTAAGGGGTAAAGACGCCACCGCACCGGCATTGCCGTGAACGCCCGAATGCAGTTGGGAATTCAATACCAGACCGCCGCCCACGAAGGTATCTACAAACAAATACAAAAAGCTTTTCAGGTCGCGGCCGCGCC
>JANLRI010000344.1:0-2731 GCA_031361565.1 Betaproteobacteria bacterium
CAAAAAATTGCGCGGTCAGAAATGGATGGTCAGAGATGTTGCCGGAGGTCAGGTCGAAATACGTTTCAAGTGCTTTGAGTTGCCCGTCACAGTCCTCAATTTTGTTGAAGCCGTCGAGAAAGTCTTGTACTTCAGGGCGCAGGTCGAACTCGTTTTGCAAGTACCAACCGACATGTTTTCTCGCACTTCGCACGCCAGTGTACTCGCCATAAAACTGGTAGTGATCTCGCAGATGTTTTTTCAGCGTTTGACCCAACAACTCGCGGCTCGGTCGCGGCAGAGTCTCCCCAGTTTTTAGGTAATGTGCGATTTCGCCAAGCAGCCAGGGATTGCCTTGGGCGGCACGGCCGACCATCACGGCGTCAGCATTGGTATAGCGCAGCACTTGCAGCGCTTTTTCAGGTGAGTCAATGTCGCCATTCGCCACGACCGGAATGTCCAGCGCTGCCTTGACCTCGGCAATGGTGTCGTATTCAGCCGCGCCAACATAGGCGTCCGCTCGGGTTCGCCCATGAATGGTGAGCATTTGAATTCCCGCCGATTGCGCAGCCCTGGCCATACTTAGGGCATTGCGCTGGCTGCGCGTAGGGCCGGTTCGCATCTTTAAAGTGACGGGCACCTCAACTGCTCGAACCACCGCATCAATTATTTTGAGCGCCAGGCTTTCGTCCGCCATCAACGCCGAGCCCGCCATCACATTGCAAACTTTCTTGGCGGGACAACCCATATTGATGTCAATGATTTGGGCGCCACGCTCCACATTGAAGCGCGCAGCTTCGGCCATCATGTGCGGGTCGGCGCCCGCGATTTGAACGGCGATGGGGTCGGTCTCGCCATCGTGGTTCAGACGTCGCGAGGTTTTAATACTTGCCCATAGCTTAGGGTTTGAGGCCGCCATTTCACTCACGGCATAGCCCGCACCCAATTGCTTGCACAATTGCCGATAGGGCCGATCAGTGACGCCAGCCATGGGCGCAACAAACACCGGATTGGGTAGGCTGTGCTTTCCCAAGACGATAGCTCTATCGAATAGCATGCCCATGGGGATCTGAATTTCCGAAGTTCTGAAGGTCGGCTAATTAATGGCGCATCAGGGCTTCAATAGCGGCCACGCTTTTGGGAACATCAGAGCTGATCAGTTCGCATCCGCTGCTCGTAACGAGGGCGTCATCCTCGATACGAATGCCAATGCCATGGAACTCCTTTGCAATATCTGCGGCCGGACTAATGTAAAGACCCGGTTCTACCGTAAGCATCATGCCTGGTTTCAAAATGCGCCATGGTTTTTCTGCCCCTGAGGCCGGTTTGTGGCCGGGCAATGGCGGTTCGCGGTACTCGCCACAATCATGCACGTCCATACCAAGCCAATGACCGGTGCGATGCATGTAGAAACGGTTGTAGCGCTGTTGCTCAATAGCGTCGTCGAGCGGACCTTCGATGAGTTTGCAATCAATCAGGCCTTGCGTAAGCACTCGGACTGCGGCCAGGTGCGGATCGATGAAGCGCATGCCCGGCTTGGTTGCCGCCACGGCGGCGTCCTGAGAGGCTAGGACGATCTCGTAAATTGCTTTTTGCGGGCCACTGAACTTGCCGTTGACCGGGAAGGTGCGGGTAATGTCGGAGGCGTAACCATCAAGCTCACAACCCGCATCGATCAAGAGCAGATCGCCCCCCTGCATCTTTTGATTGTTTTCGCGGTAGTGCAAACAACAAGCGTTCACACCCGCAGCGACGATCGAGCCATAAGCCGGAAACTGCGAGCCACCTTTTTTAAAGACATAAAGTAGCTCGGCCTCAACCTCATACTCAAACTGACCGGGTCGGGTGGTTTGCATGGCGCGCACATGCGCTGCTGCGGATATTTGAGCGGCGTGGCGCATGGTCGCGATTTCACTCTCATCTTTGATTAGACGCATTTCGTCAATCAAAGCACGAACATCCAGCGCTTGCGAAGGTGTGGAGATGCCTGCACGGGCCTGGGCGCGCACGGCCTGTAACCAATGTTGCACCTTCAGATCCATGCCGGGGTCTATACCCAGTCCGTAGTAGATCGCTGGCGCGTCTGCGAGAAGTTTCGGGAGGGCCTCATTGATCGTATGGATAGGAGCCGCTTCATCAAAGCCAAACACCTCTGCCGCCGCGGCGGGTCCGTAGCGGAACCCGTCCCAAATCTCCCGGAGCTCGTTTTTTTCTCGGCAAAAGAGGTAGGACTTCTCGATGCTGTCTGACACCACCATGACCACAGCCGCTTCTGGCTCGGGAAACCCCGTCAGGTAATAGAAATAACTGTCCCAACGAAAGGGAAAGTCAGCGTCGCGATTACGGGCTACTTCCGGCGCGGTCAATAACACCGCAACGCCCCCTCCTCGGGCACGCATATCGGACATCAGGCTTTGGCGGCGTCGTTTGAAAACTTCTGGAGTCATGTCGCTAGGGTCCGGCGCAGGGCAGTTTGGTTGAGGGGCTCAACAGGAATCTCTTCCCGCAATAGAAGACGGTCTTTCATGTTTCATGTCGCCCGATTTTACCGCTAAGCGTTTTGAGGGCTCTTTCGCTACTGTCCTAGTGTGATTAGTTCAGCTTGATCGCGCTTGACGTCGAAGCTCGGCATCCAAAGCGCTGAGACGTTCTGGAGTGCCAATGTCCAACCAAAGCCCGTCAAAGAACTCCGCCCTGAGGCTTTGCTTTGCGATACCGGCCTCGAGCAAGGGGCGTAGTGGCATTTTGCTGC
>JANLRI010000358.1:0-3517 GCA_031361565.1 Betaproteobacteria bacterium
AGCTGTGCTGCGTTGTCGGCGAGACAAGCGGGGTCAGACCCGAGCAATTGGCCGAGCACCGGTACACCCGCCAAGGTTCGTCCACCATTCAATAGTTCGGGGATGACTCTCACAAAGGCGCGTTTTGGTAACAGAGTGTTAGTCACCCGAATGAATTCGGAGACGCAACTATCCACCCCGCCAATGCGCGTCAGGATATCTCGGAGAACGCAGTCCAGCATGCCCTCCATAGGGGCCAAGAGAATGCGTGGCGGTGATGACACGACGGCTAGAATTTCTCGTCCTTTTCAGTATTGTAAAAAGCCAAAGGTGAGATCGTACAGGTGCCCAGGGGCGAATGACACGGACCCACAGGGATCGATCCGGCCGATGGTATTCTTTTTGCCAGAACAGGAGACTCAAATGCACCCAAGGACCAGCCTTGCGAGTACCACCCGAATGCGCCTATTAGCTAGTACGGCATGCCAAATCATCATGCCGACCGGACCAGGCACGCGCAGCTATACCGGTGAGATGTTCAAGAACTTAGTCTGCGGCGCGGTCATTAAATGATGATCATGCTTGCGCATGCACCAAGGCTGATTGCTCGGTCGTGCATTGCTACCTTACGCGCGCGCTGTTTCGACGTCGCGCTTTATGCCACCCTATCGGCTGGCCAATGCGCCCTTCTCATCTTAGCCACCACTAGTGCGTCGTACGCTCAAACTCTAGTGGCCGACTACCCTAACAAGCCAATCCGCATGGTTGTCACCTTCCCGCCCGGAGGCAGCTCAGACAATGTCGTCCGCTTGCTCGTGCCGCGCTTGAACGAAAAGCTTGGCCAACAAGTGGTGGTCGACAATCGGCCTGGCGCAGGTGGCAACATTGGACTGACTGTTGTGGCCAAAGCTGCGCCCGATGGCTACACCTTGGGGGTCGGTGCAGCAGGAGGATTGACAGCGAACTTGAGCCTCTATCCCCAAATGCCTTTCGATCCGGTCAAAGACTTTAAACCGATATCGATGCTGGCGGGCATCCCTTTTGTGTTGATCGCCCATCCGTCTGTGTCAGCCAAGAGCTTGCCCGAGCTGATCGCCCAAGCGAAAAAATCCCCGGGAAAGTTTTCGATTGGACACGGCGGCAATGGCACGGCAATGCACCTTTCGAGTCAACTCTTGAAGCAAATGGCCGGCATCCATTTAGTAGATATTGCTTATCGTGGGTCCGGCCCCGCCGCAGTCGACACAATCGCTGGTCAGATCCCCCTGGCGATTGTGGATTTAACGGCTGCCTTGCAGCATATTAAAGCCGGAAAGTTAATCGCACTCGCCGTCACGAGCGCTCAACGTTTACCGATGTTGCCCGGCGTGCCGACCATGGCCGAGGCCGGTGTACCCGGCTATGAGTCGACGGGATGGTTTGGCGTAGTAGCACCGGCAGGCACATCGGCGGCTATTGTGAGTCGCCTGAACGCCGAGCTTGTCGCGGCCCTGAACGACCCGGAGATACGTAGCATCATGCGCGCCATGGGGGTCGAACCCTCGCCGAGCAAAGCTGATGAGTTTGAGCAATACATCAAGGCCGAGATTCAAAAGTGGGCTAAGGTGATCAAGCTCTCCGGCACCAAGCTCGAATGAAAGTTAAATGATGCAAGACCCTAACCTTCTGACCACGGATGTACTCATTGTCGGAGCGGGACCAGTTGGTCTCACGCTCGCCATGGATCTCGCGGCGCGCGGCGTACGAGTGGTGATCGCCGAGATCCGCCACTACGCCGAGCCGCCAAACGTAAAGTGCAATCATGTTGCCGCGCGTACCATGGAGCAATTCCGACGCTTAGGCGTGGCGCAAAAAGTCCGAGATGCAGGGCTGCCCTCGGCCTATCCAAACGATGTGGTCTTTCGCACCACGGTCACCGGCACAGAACTCTCGCGCATTCCGATTCCCTGCCGTGAAGATCGCTACACAGAAACCCTTGGGCCCGATGCCTGGTGGCCCACACCAGAACCACCTCACCGCATTAACCAGATTTTTCTGGAACCCATTCTCCTCGAACATACTGCGGCCCTCGAGGGAGTGACTTTGCTGAATCGCACTCAAGTCACCAACTTTGAGCAAGACCGTGCTGGGGTGACCGCTATCGCTTTGAATCTCGATACCGGTGCAAGCCAAATCATCCACGCGAAATACTTGGTGGGTTGCGACGGAGGACGCTCTGAAGTGCGCAAGCAAATCGGTGCCAAACTGGAAGGTACTGCCATCATTCAGAGAGTGCAGTCGACTTATATTCGGGCTCCGCAGCTTATGGAGATGATTCCGGGCAAAAAAGCTTGGTCATGCTATGCCATGAATCCACGGCGCAGCGGATCCGTGTTCACCATTGACGGTCAAGAGACCTGGCTCATTCACAACCATCTCAATGCGGAAGAGCCTGAGTTCGATTCCGTCGACCGAGATCAAAGCCTGCGTGACATTCTGGGCGTTGGCCCAGAGTTTCAGTATGAGGTGATTAGCAAGGAAGATTGGGTGGGTCGGCGTCTGGTCTCAGATCGCTTCCGAAAAGGCCGCATTTTCCTCGCGGGCGACGCCGCCCATTTATGGATGCCATATGCGGGCTACGGGATGAACGCCGGTATCGCCGATGCACTCAACCTATCCTGGTTGCTTGCCGCTCACCTCCAGGGGTGGGCCGAGGCCTCCATCCTGGATGCGTACGAAGCAGAGCGACAACCGATTACCGAGCAGGTCTCACAATTCGCGATGAATCACGCGCAGCAAGTGATGAAGATGAAGCGCGCGATTCCGCACAACATTGAAGAGCCAGGGTCGAGCGGCGATGCACTGCGTGCCGAGATGGGTGCCAATGCCTACGAATTGAATGTGCAGCAGTTTTGTTGCGCAGGCCTGAACTTTGGCTACTTTTACGCGGGCTCACCCATCATTAGTTACGACGAAGAAAGCCCGCCGTCTTATTCAATGGGTGGCTTCACAGCCTCCACGGTGCCGGGCTGCCGCGCGCCGCATTTTTGGCTGAAGAATGGAAGCTCGCTATATGACGCCTTCGGCGCGGGTTACACCCTGCTTTGCTTCAACGGGCAAACAGACAGTCGTGAATTTGTGAGCGCGGCTAGGGCCCTAGGCATTCCTTTGCAGGTACTTGATCTTGCGAGCGAGGCAAAGCCTGCCGAGTACCGCCACGCACTGGTGATTTGTCGCTCGGATCAGCATGTGGTGTGGCGCGGGGATCAGTTGGGTCCGAAGATGCAGGCACTCTTGCAACTCCTCCGTGGTTCTGACGGAGTTTTTTAAACCTTTAGCGGTAGATATACGATATTAGACATTTTTTTCGCCGAACTGCTCACAAGATCAATCATAAAACTGTTTGCATTTGGACACACTTTTAGCTTTATCATCCTCCGAATGAATGAGGTCTTGTGTGAATATTCCCATTCCCTCATTCATTTCGGGCTTTCCTTGAGGGCTATCAAGTTTTGGGCACTTTTTAAGTGCTAGTGTGGCCATAGAGCGCGGAAAATGG